>JBCAXI010000403.1:0-2790 GCA_038534175.1 Planctomycetota bacterium
GAACTCGGGCGCGTCGGGCGCCTGCGGGTTGCCCGTGAGGAACGGATCGATGAGCACGGCGTGCTTGCCGGACTCGACGAGAAACGCTGAGTGACTGAGGAAGGTGAGCTTGGCGGGCATGGCGGGCTCCTTCTTCGGACACGGTAGCTCGCTGGCTCCGGGCTTCAATCGAGGTACGCGCGAAGGGTGTAGTCCTTGAGCATGCGTTCGGTGGTGAAGTGCGAGCCGTTGAGGCTGATGCACGAGCGCATGATCTCGGCCCAGTAGGGCTGGTCGTCGCGATAGGTGGGCAGGATGTGGTGCTCGAGCTTGTCGTAGAGGCTGTCGGCGTGCTGGGCGGCCGTGTCGCCGTCGATGGACCAGCCGGTGACGTTCTCGACGTGGCCCTCGATCCACCAGCCGTCGAGGTTGGAGAGTGATGGCACGCCGTTGAGTGCGGCCTTCATGCCGCTGGTGCCGCTGGCCTCCTTGGGAGGCTCTGGGTTGTTGAGCCAGAGATCCGCGCCCGCGGTGAGCTTGGCACCCAGCTCCTGGTCGTAGTTGGGCACGAACACGACCGGCACGTGCGGCGCCATGGTTCGCCCGATCTCGACGATCTTCTGGATGCTGTCCTTGCCGTGCTCGTCGCCCGGGTGGGCCTTGCCAGCGAACAGGATCTGCATCGGCTGGACCATCTTCGAGAGGTGCTTGAGATGGTCCGGGTCGCTCAGGATCAGCTCGGGGCGCTTGTAGGGCACGGCGCGTCGCGCGAAGACGATCGTGAAGCGGTCCTCGTCAAGACGCACGCCTGTGCGCGCAAAGACGTGGTCGAGCAGGTCGCGCTTGGACTCCTTGTGGGCGTTGAGCAATGACTTGTCGTCGATCGCGTTGGCGAGGCGCAGGTCTTGGTTGTGGTGGCGCCACTCGGGCGTCCACTTGTCGAAGAGCTTGCGCATCGGGGGCGAGGCCCAGGTGGCGGCGTGGATGCCGTTGGTCACGCTGTCGATGTTGTAGCCGGGGAACATCTCGCGGCTGACCTCGCCGTGTCGGCGGGCGACGCCGTTGGCGTAGCGGGAGAGGTTGAGGCTGAGCACGGTGGCGTTGAGCTTTGAGCGTCCGCCGATGAGGTCGTGGCGTTTCCAGAGCGGGTGGTCGCCCACGATGCGCTTGACCTCGGTGAGGGCGTAGCGATCGTGCCCGGCAGGGATGGGCGTGTGCGTGGTGAAGACGACGCGGCTCTTGGCCGCGGCGATGGTGGCGTCGTCGATCTCGGCCTTGTTGTACCGGCTGAGGTGCTCGCTCATGAGCTCGAGCGTGAGCAGGAAGCCGTGGCCCTCGTTCATGTGGAAGACGCCGACGTCGTGCGTGAGCGCTCGCAGCAAGCGCGGGCCGGCGATGCCGAGCACGGCCCTTTGTCTCAGCTGCTGGGCGTGGTCGCCCTGGTAGAGGCGGTGGGTGATGCCGCGGTCGTGCTGGTGGTTCTCGGGGAGATCGGTGTCGAGGAAGTAGATGGGCACGCGATGGCCCGTGACGCCGTTGACAAAGAGGCGATAGGCGCGGACGACGACGTCGCGCTCCTCGATCGGGACGTAGGTGCGTTGGGGCATCTCCTCGAGCACGTCGTCGGGATTCCAGTCGGCGTCGAGCTGCTGCTGGCGCCCCTTCTTGTTCAGCGTCTGCGTGAAGTAGCCCTTGCGGTAGAGGAGGCTGACGCCGACCATCGGGAGCTCGAGATCGGCGGCGGCGCGCACGGTGTCACCCGCGAGGATGCCGAGCCCGCCGCAGTACGTGGGCAGGGCGTCGCCGAGTCCGATCTCCATGGTGAAGTAGGCGATGATCTGATCGGGGCTGGGCATGGCGTTCTCCGGTGCGGGCGCGCGAGTGTAGTAGCGCGAAAAAAACGGGACGGCCTGTCGGCCGCCCCGCTTGAGTCATTCGGAGAGACACGGGTCGCAGACCCATGTCACCAAGAAGCGAGGAGTGATCGATCAGGCGGCCTGCACGACGCCGTTCTGCACGGGAGCGACGTTGTTCATCCGCGGGGCGCCGGCCGCACCAATCGGGGACGTGGTCGAGCCGATGGGCGCTTGCACGCCCTGGATGCCCGCGATCGAGGCCGGGCCGAACGGGGTCTGACCAATGATGGGCTGGCCCAACACGGACTGACCCACAACGGCCTGCCCCACGACGGGCTGGTTGAAGCCGGTGGGGGTGAAGCCGGTGGGGTTGAAGCCGGTGGGGTTGAAGCCAGAGGGGACGAAGCCGCTCTGGGCGATGGCGGTCGGGGTGTAGAGGCCGTTGATGGGCGAGGAGCCAATGGGCGAGATGCCGCCGAGGTTCACGCCGTTGAAAGGCACGCCGTTAAAGGGAACCCCACCGAAGGTGTTGATGGGCTGCTGGAAGCCGAGGGTGCTGACGGGGAGCTGGCTCCAGCCGTTCTGGGTGGCGTAGGGCGTGTTCCAGAGCTGGTTGAAGGGGAGGTTGGAGTTGAAGTTCTGGCCGAAGGACCAGGGGGTAAGGCCGAAGCCGAGGGTGTTATTGAAGCCAACGTTGTTAAAGCCAACGTTGTTAATGGGGGCGATGTTGGAATCGCACGCGCCGCCAAAGCCGTAGCTCGGGTAGCCGAAGCCACCAAGGGCGCTGAAGCTGGTGCCAAAGTTGGAACCGAGGTTCAAGCCGAAGTTGCCGCCGCCGAAGCCGCCGAAGCCAGAGTTTCCGAAGCCCGAGCCGCCGGAGCCGAAGCCACCGAAGCCATAACCCGGGAAGACGTAGCACGAGAACCCGCGGACCGACACTCCGAGTCCCTGACCG
>JBCAXI010000404.1:0-2760 GCA_038534175.1 Planctomycetota bacterium
GTTCGGCCGAGATCACGAGGCTCGGCGCCACCATCGACGACGCGATCGGCGAGGCGTTCGACAAGGCCGCCTCGATCCTTGAGCTGGGCTACCCCGGCGGGCCCGAGATCGAGCGATGGGCGGGTCGCCCGGGCGCTCGCGACCGAGCCGTTGATCTGCCTGTGAGCCGCCTCGGGCGAGACTCGCTCGACTTCTCGTTCTCGGGGCTCAAGACCTCGTTGCTCTACGCGGCCCGGGGCGTGCCGGGCCGGCGGGGTGACGACGGCGCCCCCGTCAAGCCGCCGACGCTCGACGACGATCGGCGACGCGATCTCGCGGCGAGCTTCCAACGGGCGGCGGTCGAGGCGGTCACGCTCAAGCTCGATCGGGCGATTCGGCGCTATCCCGACGTTCGAACACTGCTCACCGGTGGCGGCGTGGTCGCGAACCGTCGTTTGCGCGAGGAGCTGCGGGCGTTCGCCGATCGGCACGGCCTGGAGCTGGTGCTACCCGAGCTCGAGCATTGCGGAGACAACGCCGCGATGATCGCGGGCCTGGGCGGTCGATGGCTCGCCGAGGGCCGACGTGACTCGCTCGAACTCGAAGCCCACCCGGCCGCCACGTGCTAGACGACGCCTTCCAGCCGCGCCGCATCGAACGCCCGCCGCACCCCGCGGCGAGAGCGCCGGAGGCGCTCATGGCCGAGGTCGAGATCGTCAAGGGACGCTCCGGCGGCCCCGGTGGGCAGCACCGCAACAAGGTCGAGACACTCGTGCTCCTCCGCCACCTGCCCACCGGCATAGAAGCAACCGCGGGCGAGCGACGCTCGGCCGAGGACAATCGCCGCGTGGCGCTGCGAAGGCTCCGCCTCGCCCTCGCGACGCAGCACCGCGAGCCGGTGCCGACGGGCGACGTGCGGACGGACCTCTGGCGCTCTCGGGTGCGAGGCGGACGCATCCAGTGCGCCACGCGGCACCAGGACTTTCCGTCGATGCTCGCCGAGGCGTTGGACGTGCTGTGGGCCTGCGGTCTGGACCCGAAGCGTGCGGGGCTCCGGCTCGAGGCCACGCCCAGCCAACTCGTCAAGCTGCTTCGCGAGCACCCGGCGGCGTTGGCGAAGTTGAACGACGCCCGAGGCTCGCGCGGGCTGCACCGATTCAAATAGCGGCGAGCGCGTCGCGCTAGTCGCTCGATGCGCGCGGCAAAAAAGAAAACACGGCCGCCTGAGACAGGCGGCCGTGTCGAGGATCAAACGAGAGGTCGTGTCGGTTTAGCGACGACGACGGATGGCGACGAGGCCGCCGAGGCCGAGGAGACCAGCGGTCGCCGGGGCGGGAATCTCGTAGCTGATGACCCAGAGACCACCGGTGAGAATGTCACCCGTGACGGCCGGATCGAAGAGGTCGAGGCCGGCATCGATGCCGACGCCGTTACCGACGGAGAAGTCACCAGCGGGGGTCTCGCCAGTGACGCCAGCGGCGGTGCTGAAGAGGCTGGCACCGCCGGTACCGAGCAGATCGAACGTGCCAGTGGCGGGACCGGCCTTGGCCGGGTCATTGAAGAGATCCGGGCCGCCGTTGAGGTCGGGGATCTCGAAGAAGATCGTGTCGATCGCGGCACCGCCAACGGCGAGGCCGGCCGGGGCGAGGGCCGCGCCGCCAGCGCCGATGGCGATGGTCAGGGTGCGGATGCCACCAGCGTCAGACACGGAGGTGTCGATGATGTGGTCGGGGATCAGGCCGGGGCCGCCCGAGGGGAGGATGGTGGGGCCAGCGCCAACGGTGTGGGACGCCGGGCCGCTGAGGAAGGCACCACCACCGGTGCCGAAGCCGGTCACGGCTGCGTCGACGGTGTCACCCGCGACCACGGTGCTGGAGCCGCCGCCCGTGGGGGCCGGACCAAACACGTAGTTGGCGAAACCGGGCACGGGGCCGGCGGACGTCAAAGCGGCGGAAGCCACACCAGCGGCGGCCGTCAAGGCCAAAGCAGCAGCAATCTTCATGTCTGTCTCTCCCTGATTCTCTCGATACTCGGACACACTCGTGTCCGTGTGGACTCATCGGACAAGCCGTTCCACACCTCCGGAATCACGGGAGCGTTCTCTCTCTCCCGAAACACCAGCCTGCGGACGGACACACAAATTTCTCCGGGCAGGCCCTTGGTGTCAAGGCCTTTAGGCCGAATCGTGCAATTCTTTTGCAAGATTCGCTTGCCAACTGGGGAAGTGTCCCCATCCAAGCCCCCCTCTTTTCCGGGATTGTCTCGCAATGCCCAGATCAGGGGTTCTGCACAGTCTCGACGTGTCAGTCACCGTGGCGTTGGCGGAGCTTGGTGCTGAGCCGTAGCAGCAGCTGCGTTCGCTCGAACTCGTCGACCCAGTCCTGGAGCGTCGCTCGCTTCTCGTCATCCGGCACGGGTGCCCCCGGAAGCGGGCACGATGCGCCGAGCTGGCGGGCCGCCATGGCCCGATAACGGTGGAGCGTCCGATCGCCGAAGAGGCTGACCAGATCGAAGTCCTCGTTCATGAAGACCGCGACGGGCACGCGGAGGCCGCCGCAGAGCTTGATCCGCTCGGCCAGATCGGCGTGCTCGTCCCTGTCCACGAAGCGCACGCGGATCCGAGCGTTGTTGGCCGACTCGATGTGGCCCAGGAACGGGCACTGTTGCACGCAGTCGCCGCACCAGGTGCCGCTGGAGACCAGCACGTTGAGCTCGCGGGTGAACCCGGCGAGCAGCGAGCGTTGCTGCGGGGTGAGCTGCACGCCCTCTGAGAACTCGCCC
>JBCAXI010000405.1:0-2760 GCA_038534175.1 Planctomycetota bacterium
TTTCAGCCTGGGCGAGGGGAACTACACCGAGCGAGACATCAAAGAAGGCGCCCGCGCGCTCACCGGCTACACCTTCCGCAATAACGAGTTCTTCTTCAACCAACGCCAGCACGACGGCGGCAGCAAGGCCATCCTCGGGAAGCAGGGCACGCTCAACGGCGAGGACTTCGTCAACGCGATCCTCGCGCGGCGCGATTGCCCCATGTTCCTCGCGACCAAGCTCTACCGGTTCTTCGTGTCGGACCTGCCCGACAAC
This sequence comes from Planctomycetota bacterium, assembly GCA_038534175.1. GTDB lineage: Bacteria > Planctomycetota > Phycisphaerae > Phycisphaerales > UBA1924 > JBCBZM01. The sequence goes on from JBCAXI010000405.1 coordinate 257, forward strand.
GAGCGCGACTGGCCGAGCGCGAAACGCGCGGCCGTGCGCGCGATGGCGTCCTCGCTCTTGAAGGCCGAGTACAACGTCGCGCCCACGCTCCGGCGTGTGTTGCGCAGCCGCCACTTCTACCACGCGTCGGTGATGAACGAGCAGATCAAGAGCCCGGTGACGCTGGCGGTGGGCGCGGTGCGCTCGCTCAACGCGCCGCCGCGGAGCCTCGACGCGATGGTCGACGCGCTCGACCTGATGGGCCAGGACCTGTTCTTCCCGCCGAGCGTGAAGGGCTGGGAGGGCGGGCGTTCATGGATCAACACGTCCACCATGTACGTGCGCCAGAACCTGCTCACGTATCTGCTCACCGGTGCCAAGCCGGGCGGGTTCGGCGAGCCGGATCGCGAGCACCGCTACGACCCCGGCGTGCTGCTCGCGACGCTGGGCGAGGCCGAGCCGGGCGCCGAGCGCGACCCGGACCGCGTCGCGGACTACCTGCTCCGCCTCGCGGTCGGACGATCGAATTCGAGCGTGCGATCGAGGGTCGCCTCGTTCATCAGCGACCACGGCGGCGCGCGCCCGGACACCGTCACCGGCGCGCTCCTGCTCATCACCTCGCTGCCCGAGTACCAATTGTGTTGAACGAAACGCGCATCTCGAACGGAGTGACGCCATGAGTCTGCACCTGAATCCCGGCGACGCCAAGGCGTACACGCGGCGCGAGCTGATGGGCCGCGGCGCCGTCATGGCCTCGGCGACCCTCTTCGCTCCGGCGTTTCTGCAGGCCTCGGCCCGCGTGATGCCGCGCGCGCAGGCGGGCATGACCAGCATCCCCGGCGTCGACGAGGGACGCGTGCTCGTCGTCATCCAGCTCTCGGGCGGCAACGACGGGCTCAACACCGTCGTGCCCTTCGGCGACGACAACTATTACAAAGCCCGCCCCGGCATCGGCATCCGCCAGAACCAACTGCTCGAGCTCGGTCGAAAGACGCCCGGCATCGGGCTGCACCCGGCGCTCGACGGCGTCAAGGAGCTCTACGACGAGGGGCTCTGCTCGATCGTCCACGGGGTGGGCTATCCCAACCCCAATCGATCCCACTTCGCCTCCATGGACATCTGGCACACCGCCGACACGCGCGGCGTCGGCGATGGATGGCTCGGACGCTACTTCGATAGCGAGTGCTGCGGGCACGGCGCGGGGGAGAGCGGCACGGACGACGGGGCGTTGACCCCAGGCATCGAGCCGCCCATGGCGCTCGGGCGAAAGACCCCGCTGGCGCTCCAAGGCCGAAAGATCAAGCCGATCTCGTTCGAGACGCCCGACCTCTTCCGCTGGTCGGGACGCGACGTGCACGAGTCGCTGGTCGATCCCTACGAGTCTCTGATGGATCGCGGCGTGCACGCCGAAGACGCCGAGGACCTCGGCTCCAACGCCGCGTTCCTCATGCGCACGGCGCTCGACGCGCAGGTCTCGAGCGAGCGGATTCGCAATGCCGTGAGCAAGCGTCCGCTGGCGAGCTTCCCCAACACCGACCTCGGGCGTCAGCTCCAGATGGTCGCGAGCATGATCCGCGCCGAGCTGCCCACGCGCGTGTACTACGTCACGCATGGCGGCTTCGACACGCACGCCAGCCAGGGCGGCGCCAACGGACGGCACGCGCAGCTGCTGCGTCAGTTTGGCGACGCCGTGCGCGCGTTCTACGCCGATCTCAAAGCGCAAGAGAACGCCGAGCGCGTGCTGACGATGAGCTTCAGCGAGTTCGGCCGGCGCGTGAGCCAGAACGGCAGCGGCGGCACCGACCACGGGACCGCGGCGCCGATGATGCTCTTCGGGCCCATGGTCCGCGCGGGCGCCCGGGGCAAGCACCCCTCGCTCACCCATCTCGACAACGGTGATCTGAGATTCACAGCCGACTTCCGCGGCGTGTACACGAACGTGCTCGAGGACTGGCTGCAGACCGAATCGGCCGCGGTGCTCGGACGCAAGTTCCGATCGGCCCGCGTGCTGAGGTCGTGATCCGGACCGCGGCCTAGGCGTCGGACAGGTTGCCCAGGTGGCTCACGCGCCCGCACTCGGGGCAGCGCACATCGCCCACGCGATCGATCGACGGCACACCCGTGAGGTCGTGCGCACAGCAGACGCATCGGCGCAGCCGCTCAGGTCGCGCGAGCGCCCGTCCGAGCAACCAGTCGCGCACGATCAGGCCGACCAGCGAGGCGAGAAGCCCCGCGACGACGATGATCGCGACGAGGTCGGTCTCGGCGACACCAAGATCATCAAGGCGTGTCGAGGCGCCGATGGCGCCCGCGAGCGTGAACAGCGAGGAGCTCCACGCGACGAGCGGCGCGTCGCAGCCCTGGGCGCGGGCCAAGCGGACGCGTCGACGCGCCTCGGCCTCATCGACCCGGTCGAGCGAGTGGAACGCGCGTGCGAGATTCCCGACGGTCAGGCGCATGGCCCCTCCGGCAGCGGAGCACAAAGCGTGCCCCGTCATACACATACGAGTAAGGCGCGGCGTGGG
>JBCAXI010000406.1:0-2753 GCA_038534175.1 Planctomycetota bacterium
CCGGCGCGCGGGGCTCGACTATTGGCCGCGGCTGGCGATGCACGAGCACGCGGGCTGGACCGCCTACCGCCGCACGCCCGCGCCCGGGCGGTGGCTCTTTTCCACCCGCGGGCGGCGGAGCCTCTTCGACGCCGAGTTGCGGCTGGGCGATCACCTCGTGTTTGGCAGCGAGGGCTCCGGCCTGCCGAGCGCGATCCTCGACGCCCATCCGGATCGCTGCCTCGCGCTGCCCATGGCCGCCAATGAGCGCTCGCTCAATGTCGCGACCGCCGTCTGCGCGGTTGTCTACGAGGGGCTCCGCCAACTCGAGCGCCAGCGCGTCGTCGCCTCGCAGCCCGACCTGCGCCTGCGGCCCGGCGCGTCCTGGCCGACCGATTGATCGGACCTCCAACTCGACCTCGATCGAGCGGATGTCACTTTGTCAATTGTTTGTTTGGGTTGTTTCGTCACGACTTGATGTCCGAGCGACGGAATCGCGAACTTTCATCAGGCTCGGGCGTACCACAGATATGGCTCGGCCAGGTCTCCGAGCCTTCTGATTCTCTCTCCTCCAGTGCCCCGCCCTCCGTGTTCATCCACGGGGGGCGGTACACTTTTGGGATGCGTTACCCCTTCGAGCTCACACGTCGGCGCGCGGTCGGCGCCGCGTGCCTGGCCGTCTTGGTGGGCGCGGGCCTGGCGTCTGGCTGCTCGCGTCCCTTGCTCTCGCCCGACAACGAGCGCTCGCACTTCGATCGCTATGACTCGGTGCGCAGCCAATACGCGGATCAGTACACGTTCGACGCGTTCGGCCGTCGCCAGCCGAATCTGCGCGCGCGTCTATCGCCAAGACAGTGACAATGTGCCGGCGCGCCGGATCCATCAACACGATCATCGATCGCGCGACGCGACGAGTTGGATGACACGGGGCGTGCGCTCGTTGTGGAAATCGCAAGCCCGACCCGGCGCCTCGCCGATCAACGGATAGCATGCAATGCGTCGTCACCATGGAGGTTGACGGCCAACCCGATCCACCCGCGACACGGAGCGTCGATGTCCCAGCCAGGCTTTGTCACATCGCGAGCCACGCCCGGCTTTGAGGCCCGCGGCCTCAGCCGGCGCACGCGTGTGGTCTGGGGCTCGCTGCTCGGCGCCATGCTCGGCGTCGGTGGGCTCATGTGGGGGTTGCAGGGCGGGCCGGCCCCACGGGTTGATGGCATCACGCTCACGCCCCTCGCCGCCGCCAGCGCACCGAGCTCCATCGAGGCCGTCATGCGCACCCGCGCCGACCTCGATGAGCGGCGTTGGCAGTCCATCGTCATCCATCACAGCGGCTCGCTCTCCGGCTCGGCCGCGAGCATCGCCGACGAGCACCGCTCGATGAATCTCAACGGGCTGGGCTACCACTTTGTGATCGGCAACGGCCGCGGCGCCGGCGATGGCGCGATCCACGTCGGCTACCGATGGCTCGACCAGCTCCCCGGGGCCCACGCCGCGGGCGAGCGGGGTGACCACTTCAACCGCCACGGCATCGGCGTTTGCCTGGTGGGGGATGGCAACCGCCGCGGCTACACCGATCTCCAGCTCCGCCGACTCTCCGAGCTGGTCCGCACGCTGGCCGAGTCCCTGGACATCCCCGAGGACCAGATCGTCCTGCACAGCGATATCGCCCCCGCCCGAGCCCCCGGTCGCCTCTTCCCCGAGGCCACCTTCCGCGAGCGGCTGGGCGAGCTGCGGTAGATCGTCCTTCGGGGGTTCGATTCGAACCTCCCATCCAGCGTGCCCCATCCAGCGACCGGCGGATCGTCCTTTCGGCGGTCGATTGCTGCGCCTGTTTATCGGTCAGGATCGATTTTTCGGCTCCGCTGAAGCCGCGCGAATCGCGACCCGATAGACGCCTGCCTCGGTCGGGCGCGTTCGCGTCCAGGGCGCCTTCGCGCCGGTCGGGAGGGAGACGAGCATGAGCAGCAAGCGCGAGGCGTGTACCATGCCCGCTGGCCGACGCTCTTCCGCGTTAGGGAGGCTTTTGCCAGGCCGTGAAGGAGCCACCGCCCGCGGGCGGGAGCCGGTACGAGAAGAACGAGGCAGGCGGCGCGGGCGCAGTCCCGACGGGCCGCGGGGCGTTGTGGCTGTGAGCGATCGCAAGAAGGGCGACATCATCGAGGGGTACCGCGTGATGTCCGAGCTCGGGCGTGGCGCTGCATCCATCATCTACCTCGCCCAGGACGAGAAGACCAAGCAGGTCTGGTGCCTGAAGCACGTGAAGAAGCAGGGACCCAAGGACCAGCGCTTCCTCGACCAGGCCGAGAACGAGTACAAGGTCAGCCAGCACCTGGGGCACCAGGGCCTCCGCTCGATCAAGAAGATCATCAAGAAGGGCTCGTTCCTCAAGGTCAACGAGCTGTACCTCGTGATGGAGCTGGTCGACGGCATCAGCCTCGAGCAGGCACCCCCCGGCACCTTCGAGAAGGCGATCAACATCTTCCACCAGGTCGCCGAGGCCCTGGCCCACATGCACCAGCGCGGATACGTCCACGCCGACATGAAGCCCAACAACATCGTCGTCGACGAGGACAACACCGCCCGCGTGATCGATCTGGGCCAGTCCTGCGCCTCGGGCACCATCAAGGAGCGCATCCAGGGCACGCCCGACTACATCGCGCCCGAGCAGGTCCACCGCCGACCCATCACCCCCTCGACCGACGTCTACAACCTCGGCGCCACGATGTACTGGGTGCTCACGCGCCACCACATCCCGACCGCGCTGGCCAAGG
>JBCAXI010000407.1:0-2730 GCA_038534175.1 Planctomycetota bacterium
CCCGTGGTCGGCGCGCCGAGTCCGATGCTGAAGGGCACGCCGAAGAACTCGGGCGTGTAGCCGGCGGTGACGAGCGGGATGAGCGTGTCGGCGATGCCGTCGTTGTCGGTGTCGACCTCGACGAGGTCGTTGGAGGTCTCGCTGGTGTTTTGGTCTCCGGAGAAGAAGCTGAAGCTCTGTCCCTGCTCGGGATCGAGGCCCTCGACCCAGACGACATCATTAAGGAGCTGGCCGGAGTTGTTGGTGAGCGCGACGTCGAAGACGACGAACGAGTCGTCATCGCCGAACGAGATGGTGCGTCGGATGTCGAGCCCGCGGAACGACCCCTTGGTGACGAGGCGAGAGTTGCGGGCGTCGGACTCGTTGACGACGCTCATGGGCAGATTGATGGAGGACGTGCCGACGCCGTTGATGAACCCCGCGCCGTCGGCCGAGGCGCCGAAGAACGTATCGGGGCTGAAGCCGAGGTAGTCGACGAAGGAGTTGGCGACGCTGTTGCTGAGCCGGGTGATCTCGCCGTTGCCGCCGACGCCGAGGGTGATCTCGCCGCCATTGATCACGCCGGGCACGTCGCTGAGTCCGGCGATGACGGTGACGCCGAGGGTGTAGTCACCGCTGGTGAGACCCTGCTCGCCGCTGAGCGCGTTGAAGGGGTCGTAGCGGGTGTTGTTCTGCTCGGCGACAGCGAGGTAGTACGTGCCACCGTTGACGATGACGAATCGATCGATGGCGGCGTCTCGCCCGGTCGCGGGCGAGGAGACCACGATCTCGCGTCCGATGTCGTCGAAGAGCCGGAGCGAGGCGTCGAGCCCGCTCTCCTCGCCGGGCTGGACGAAGGCCGAGAGCGTGCTGCCGGAGGTGGCGTTGAATCGGTAGATGTCTCGGTCGCGGAGCCCGAAGGGCCCGTCGCCGATGTTGGCCTCGAGGGTGGCGACGCCGGCACCATCGATCTGGGTGATGTTGGCGGCCGAGGCGATGGTGTCGTTGAGCTCGAAGGGGCCGGTGATCTGGCTCTCCATCTCGAACTCGAGCGACCAGCCAAGAAGTCGTCCGCCGACGCCGTCGATGAGGTCCTCGATGACGAGGACCCAGTCGCCGCTGCCGGACTCGCCCGCGAAGGCGCCGAGCGCGTTCTCGGGCTTGAACGATCCGGTGAATGGCGCGTCGGCGTCGACGATGGGCGTGCCGGCCTCGTCATCGAGGCGCGTGTTGTCGAAGCCGTCGCCCCCGGCGCCGCGCTGGTCGACCAGCACGACCTCGGTGCCCGCGGGCGAGATGAGCGAGACGCGGACGTCGCCGACGCGGCCGTGCTCGAGGTCGAGCGTGACGTTGAGGTCGCGGATGACGCGGGCGTCGGTGAACGTGATCGTGTCGCGCAGCTCGCCAAGCACGGGCGCGACGGGCGGGTTGGCGGCCAGATCGCGCTCGCGCACGACCGACTCAGGCCCGGCGAGCTCGAGACCGATCTCGAGGTCGTAGCCACCGATGGACTGCTCGGCGCCGCTGCCCGAGAGCTCGGGGTCGTACGCGCTGTTGCCGAAACCGGAGACGCCGAGGTAGTAGACGCCGTCGGTCGCGACGAAGAAGTTGATGAACGGATCGGCACCAAAGAACTGGTCGTTGGAGGCGATCTCGTTGCCGTTGATGTCGAACAGGCGGAGCTGGGCATCGAGCGCGCTGGGCAGTGCCTGTCGCTGGGCGACCACCTCGGCGGTGATGAGGCCCGCGGCGGGCACGTCGATGACGAACAGGTCCACGTCGAGCGCGCCCTGGATGCCGTCGCCCACGGCGAGGCGCTCGAAGCTCGCCACGCCGCCCTGGTCGAAGCTCACGGGCACCGCGAGTCCGAGCGTGTCGTTGGCCTCGAAGGGATCGCCAACGGTCACCACGTCGAACGAGAAGGACTCGGCGAGGCCCGACGCGGCGGTGCCATTGAGCCGGTTGCCCGCGGTGTCGCGGAAGCCATCGGGCCCGAGCGTGACGCGGTACGAGCCCTCGCGGAGGCGCTGGCCGGCGAAGAGGTCGGCGTTGGAGGTGTCCAGGCCGACGCGCACGGCGCGCTCGCTGTCGCCCTCGAAGGCGACGGAGGTGACGGTGCCCGCGACGTCGTCGCCGGTGTCGAAGACCTCGTCGTTGCCAGCCGAGACGAACGAGACGCTGGCGGTATCGAAGAACGCGGGGTCGAGCGCCTTGCTGAACTCGACGACCACCGAGTTGACCGGGGAGCCGTCGTCCAGCGTCTGCCCCGTGATCGGCCCGGGCGTGGCGCGGCGGACGATGGGCCCGGAGACGCCGGCGACCTCAAGCGCGCGCAGGGCGTTGACGCGGCCGTCGGCGACGACCTTGTCGGCGAGTGCCGGCACGAAGTCCGACGAGTCGATGAGGATCTGCTTGATCTCGACGGGCGTGAGCTCGGGGCGCACGGTCTTAAGCAGGCCGACGATGCCCGAGACAATCGGAGCCGCCGCGGACGTGCCGTTGAACAAGCGGTAGCCGCCGTTCGGGTCGGTCGTGAGCGTCGCGCTGGCGGGGGCGGCGACGTCGACCGTCGTCTCTCCGAAGTTGCTGTAGAACGCGAGGGTGTCGGCCGGCGTGGTCGCCGCGACGCTGATGATGCCCGGGATGTCGAACTGGGCGGGTGTGGTGAGCACGGGCCCGTCGAGGTCGATGCCATTGCCCAGGAAGTCGCCGTTGCCCGCCGAGGCGACAAACGTGGCGCCCGAGTTCGTC
>JBCAXI010000408.1:0-2723 GCA_038534175.1 Planctomycetota bacterium
CTTCCACTGGGACTACCCGCTCTGCCTGCACCATCGCGGCGGATGGTCCAATCCTTCGAGCCCCAATTGGTTCGAGGAGTTCACCGGCGTCGTGGTCGATCGCCTCTCCGATCGAGTATCCAAGTGGCTGACGATCAACGAGCCGCAGGTATTTATCAACCTGGGCTTCGGGGAGGGCGTGCACGCGCCTGGACTCAAGCTGCCGATGTCCGATCGGGTGCTGATCGCCCACCGCGTCATGCAGGCGCACGGCCTCTCGGCCCGCAAGATCCGCGAGCGGGCGCGCACCACGCCGCAGATCGGATGGGCGCCCGTCGGCACCGCCTTCATGCCCGCGACGGATCGCGAGGAGGACATCGAGGCGGCCCGCATCGCGACCAACACCTGCTCGCCCGACAGCTTCTGGAGCAACACGTGGTTCAATGATCCCGTCTTCCTCGGCTCGTACCCCGAAGATGGGCTCAAGCTCTACGCCCAGCATCTCCCGAGCGGTTGGGAGCGCGACCTCGCCCAGATCCATCAGCCGATGGACCTGTTCGGCGTCAACATCTACCGCGGCACGTTCGTGCGAGCCGGCGCGGGCGGCACCATCGAGTCCCTGCCCGTGCCCAGCGGCTATCCGCGCACCGCGTTCTCGTGGGAGATCACACCCAGCTGCCTGTACTGGGCCCCTAAGTTCTTGTACGAGCGATACCACCGGCCGATCATGATCACCGAGAACGGAATCGCGAACCGAGACTGGGTCATGAGCGACGGCAAGGTCCGCGACCCCCAACGCGTGGACTACACCGCCGCCCACCTGAGAGAGCTGGCCCGGGCCATCGACGACGGCGTGCGTGTCGACGCCTACTTCCACTGGTCGCTCCTGGACAACTTCGAGTGGGCCGAGGGCTACGACCAGCGATTCGGTTTGGTCCACGTCGACTTCGACACACAGAAACGCACACTCAAGGACGCGGCGACGTGGTACGCCGACGTGGTCGCCAGCCACGGCGCTGCGCTCGACACGTCCCCGCACGCGTCGGCCACGTTGGCCCACGCGGGACTCGGTGCGCCGCGCCGGGCCTCAGAAAGCCCCGACCCAGCCGGGCATTAGCCCGTGAGGAATGTACTCATGCGATGGGTGATCGCCATGTTGTTCGCCGCGAGTTGTGGAGCCGCCTGCGCGCACGCTGAAGCCCCCCGTGTCGAGGTCGTCAAGACCCCCGACGGGTACCGGCTCATGCGCGGCGGCGAGCCGTACTTCGTGAAGGGAGCTGGCGGATCGGACCAGCTCGACCTGCTCGCCAGCACGGGTGCCAACTCGATTCGCACCTGGGGCACGAACGATCTCGAGCCACGCCGATGGCCCGACGGAGCGTTCGAGTCCGTGCTGGACCGAGCGCACGCTCGAGGCCTCACCGTGTGCGCCGGCTTTTGGATGAAGCACACGCGTCACGGCTTCGACTACGACGACGACGACGCCGTCGAGCGGCAGATCGAAGAAGCCGTGGCATGGGTCAACAAGTGGAAGCACCACCCGGCCATCTTGATGTGGGGCGTGGGCAATGAGGTCTCGCTCGACGGATCGCACGAGCAGGTCTTCCCCGAGATCGATCGCCTCGCGGCAGCAATTAAAGAGGCCGATCCTTCGCGCCCGACCATGACGGCACTCGCCGGCATCTGGCCAAACCAGGGCGCGCAGTTCGCCCGCCTCTGCCCCAATATCGACATCCTGGGCCTCAACGCCTACGGCGGACTTGCTCCGGCCTCGCACGCCATGCTCAGCCAGGGCTACACCGGTCCGTTCATCGTCACCGAGTTCGGTCCATTTGGACACTGGGAGTGCGGACTGTCGCAGTGGGGGGCGCCCGTCGAGCAATCGAGCGCGGGCAAGGCCAGGGCGTACCGCGAGTCGTACCAAATGACGGTGCTCGATCAGCCGCACCGCTGCCTCGGCGCGTACGCGTTTCTCTGGGGCCACAAGCAGGAGGTCACCTACTCGTGGTTCGGCATGCTATTGCCAACGGGCGAGAAGCTTGAACAGGTCGACACCATGACCGAGCTGTGGTCCGGGCGCCCGCCGAGCAATCGATGCCCCCGCGTGGAAGGGCTCGAGAGCGACGCGGCGTTGCGGCGTGTGGCACCCGGCACGAGTTGGACCGTCCGTGCGCTCGCGACCGAGCCAGACAGTGATCCGATGACGTACCGATGGAGCGTGTTCGCCGAGACCACAGACCGACGCACGGGCGGCGACGCCGAGACGGTTCCCCCGCAGATCGAGGGACGCGTCGCGGGTGGCGGCGAGCAGATCACGCTCACCACGCCACTCACGCCCGGCCCGTATCGACTGTATGTCGAGGTCGTTGACGACCAGCGTGCCGCGGGCACGGCGAACATGCCGTTCTACGTCGCTGCAAACGGCGCGCGCCCCGATTAAACGACGCCGGGGTGGCGCACAAGCTCCGCAACCGCTGCGTTCAACGCACCTCGGGCGAACGCGGCGAACGGATGCACGTGTGTACGCGCCGTAGCCGAATGGCCCCGCCCGGATTCGAACCGGGGACCGAGCGATTATGAGAAGCACGGTAATGGCCTGAAAACCGCTAGAAAGCGGCAAACTTCCGAAGCAACCACAGCAGAATCCACAGCACCTCCGCCGGATGAACTCCTCAACCGGCTGGAGGCTTTGTGGCATGGCCTCGTCCCGTCAGAGCGAGAGGCCGTTCTCGAGTTCATCGAAT
>JBCAXI010000409.1:0-2712 GCA_038534175.1 Planctomycetota bacterium
TGTCGCGTCGAACGCCTCGGACCCTTCGCAAACTCGTGACCGCGCGCCCCCCGCGCGCACGCCCGCGCCCGTCGATATCAACGCCGCCGATGCCGCCACGTTGCAAACGCTGCCCGGCATCGGCCCGGCGCTGGCGGGTCGGATCGTCGAGTCGCGCGCGCAGGACGGGCCGTTCCGTTCGGTGGAGGCGCTCACCCGCGTGAGGGGCATCGGGCCAAAGACGCTTGAGACGCTGCGTCCGCGACTGCGGGTTGTCGGTGCACGTTCGACGCCACCGCCCGACTCAACGCCACCCGCCAAGCCGACGGATGCCACGGCCCCGGCGCCGGCTCGCTCGTCTCCGGTGCTATCCCAAAGCCAGGGGTCGTTGGTCGATCTGAATCAAGCGTCCGCCGAGCGGCTCGACACGCTTCCGGGCATCGGTCCCGCGTTGGCCGCCCGGATCATCGCCGATCGCAAGGCCCAAGGCCCGTATCCCAGCGTCGACGCGCTCGCCCGCGTGAAAGGCATCGGGCCCAAGACGGTGGCCGCGCTGCGGGACAAGGTGCGTGTAGGAGGCGCCAAGCCCGGCGCGAATCAACCGGTCTCACGCTCGCCCGCAGCCGCCCCGGCGAACTCGGCTTCGCCGATCAACGTCAACGCCGCGAATGCCGAGCAGTTGCAGGCCCTGCCCGGCGTCGGTCCGGTGCTCAGCGCTCGGCTCATCGCCGATCGCCGGTCAAACGGACCGTTCAAGGCGGCGGCCGACTTGGAGCGTGTCAAGGGCATCGGCGCCAAGACGGCCGCCAGGCTGGCCCCGCGGGTCTGGTTCGGGCCGCCGGACGGGCCGGCCTATCGTCCGACCAAGCAGGCCCATCGATCGCGCTGACCGGTCGGCCCTCGGAGCACACTTGGACTCACCCGTCCTGGATCGCCTGACCCGCGACCCGGCGACGCGTCGGCTGGCGCGTGCGCTCACGAGCGGGGTGCGCGCTGTCGGGACCGGCGCCTCCGGATCGTCCCCCTCGTTCACCGCCGCCGCGATCGCGGGTGTCGCCAAGGCGCCCGTCGTGCTGGTGTGCGCGCACCTCGACGAGACGGAGGAAGCCGCCGACGAGCTCGCCTCCGCCGGCGTGCCCGTGCTCAAGCTGCCGGCGCTCGAGGCGCTGCCGGGCGAGAGCCGTGTCGCGGCCGACTTGTTGGGCGAGCGCCTCGCCGCCGTGCGCGCCGCGGTGGAACTTACGCTCGCGCCCGGCGTGGTGGTCGCGTCGATCCATGCGCTCATGCAGCGCGTGCCCAAGCCGGGCACGCTCGATCGATACATGCGAACCGTCGGCAAGGGCGATCGGTTGGACCCGGCCGATCTGATTGAGTGGCTCGCCGCGAGCGGGTACCAACGCGTGGACGCGATCGAGGAGCCGGGCGACTTCGCCGTTCGCGGCGGCATCCTCGATGTCTTCAGCCCGGGCGGCGGGGACGGGCCAGGCGGGCGGGCCGTGCGCCTGGATTTCTTCGGCGACGAGCTCGACGCGATCGCCGAGATCGACCTCGACACCATGGGCTCGGACCGCCGACTCGACGAGGCCGACATCGTCGCCGCGACGCTCGACGAGCCGACCGACCGTAAGGCCAAGGACCGCGACACGCTCAACTTCTTGGAGCTGCTCCCCTCCGAGTCGCTCGCGGTGCTGGTCGAGACGATGGAGGTCGTCGAGCAGGGCCGCGGCTACTACGAGCGCGTCACCGATCCCGCGGGCATCGACGGGCCGCCGGCGGTGCTCAAGCTGCTGCAAGAACGCTTCGACGGCTTCTGCGAGCTGAACCAGTACTCGGCGGGCGCGACCGGATCGGACGAGCGCGTCGAGCTGCCGGTCGCGCCGCTGCCGGCGTTCGACCAGGACGCCGCCAAGGGCGTCGTCGAGCTCGCCGACCTGACGCGGCTGCACGGGCGGGTCCTGGTCGTGTGCCAGAAGCCAGCCGAGCTGGCGCGATTGCGAGAGTTGCTGACCGAGTTCGCCCCCGAGCGGGCGCCCGATGTTGAGGGCGTGGTCGCGTATATCCACCGCGGCTTTGTGTGGGAGTCGTCGGACGAGGGCTCCGACGCGCTCGCCTCGCTGTGCGTGGTGCCGTACCACGAGCTGTTGCATCGCTTCGGCGTGCGCCGGCGCACGCGCCGCCTACGCAGCGGGCGTGCGATGGACACGTTCCTCGAGTTCGAAACGGGCGACTACGTGGTGCACGCCGAGCACGGCATCGCGCGTTTCGCGGGGCTCACGCAGATGACGCCCAAGGCGTTGCCCGGGCGTGTCGCGTCGGGCGAGCCGGAGGAGTTCCTCACGCTCGAGTTCGCCGGGCGGAGCCGGCTGCACGTGCCCGCGACGCAGATCGACCAGGTGCAGCGGTACGTCGGCGGGTTCGCGGGCAAGCCGCCGCTCTCGACGATTGGCGGCAAGAAGTGGAAGAACCAGAAGCAGGCCGTCGCGGATTCGGTGCACGACCTCGCGGGTGAGATGCTCCGCGTGCGCGCGGCCCGCGACGCGCTGCCGGGCGTCCGCTACCCGGCCGACACTCGATGGCAGACCGAATTCGAGGCCGAGTTTCCCTACGACGAGACCGAGGACCAGCTCGCCGGGCTGAGCGAGATCAAGAAGGACATGCAGGGCGAGCGCCCGATGGACCGCCTGCTCTGCGGCGACGTGGGCTTCGGTCTCGTCGTAGGGAAACTCGGCCTCG
>JBCAXI010000410.1:0-2709 GCA_038534175.1 Planctomycetota bacterium
GGCGCCCGTTTGCTCACGCGCTCGACGCCGATCGGTCGGCATCGGCGGATCGACCGTGGTCACGCGAACGATCTGTGACGGCTCGGGCCAGTCCGCGTCGATCGCCCCCGCCTCCCGAGCCGCGTCCGCCTCGCGCCGCACACGCACGATCACCGCCCCCGCGCCCTCCCCGCGCAGCGTTGGACGCCGCCACCGATCCGCGTCGACACGCTCGAACGCGTCGCGGACCTCGATCGGCGCTCCGTTGACGCCCACCTGGTCGAGCGACCAGGCCAGTCGTGATCCGGGCTCATCCTCTACCGTCTCGATGAGACGCCCAAACCCCGGTGCTTGCTGCGAGCTCGCCGCCCTCGTTGGCGTGGCGCACGCCACCACCAACACAAGCAAACATGCGCGTAACCAGTCCGACGTGATCATCCCTCATACCCGTTCGGATGCGCGCGGAACCAGTTCCACGCCGATCCGATGATCTCGTCCAGGTCGGTGATCGAGGCGCGCCAATTCAACTCCTGCTGGATCTTCGTCGGATCCGCGAACAGCCGCGGCGGATCGCCCGGACGCCGCTCGCCCTCACCCACCGCGAAGTCCACGCCCGTCACGCGCTGCACCGCGTCGATGATCTCGCGCACCGAGTAACCCTTGCCGATGCCAAGGTTGTAGAACCGCCGGTCGTTCGCCCGCAGCGCGTGCATCACCTCGACGTGCGCGTCGATCAGGTCTTCCACGTGCACGTAGTCTCGGACGCACGTCCCATCGGGCGTGGGATAGTCGGTCCCGAAGATCTTGACGCCGTCACGCTTTCCAAGCGCCGCCTGGATGACCACGGGGATCAGGTGCGTCTCCGGATCGTGGTCCTCGCCGAGGACGCCGGTGCGATCGGCGCCCGCGACGTTGAAGTACCGCAGCGCCGCGTACGAGAACGCCTCGCCGCGCTTCGCCTTCGCGTCGGCGAAGTCGCTCAGCATGCGCTCGACGTGCAGCTTGCTGGCGCCATATGGGTTAATGGGCGCCTGCGGACAGTGCTCGGGGATTGGCACGTGCTCGTCGCTCGGCTCGCCGTAGGTGGCACAGGTCGAGCTGAACACGAACCGCTCGACTCGCGCCTCGTCGGCGGCCTCGAGCAGCTCCACCACGCCCGCCGTGTTGTTGCGGTAGTAGGTCAGCGGCTCGTCGACCGACTCACCAACCATCGCCAGTGCGGCGAAGTGCATGATGACGCCCACGCGATGATCCGCCAGCAGCCGCGCGACCGACACCCGATCCCCGATGTCGTGCTCGGCGAACGCGAACCGGTCCTTGCCCAGCTCGGCCAGCCGATCGATCGCGCCCATGCAACCCCGCGACATGTTGTCCACGCACACCACGCGGGCGCCGTCGCGCAGCAGCCGTTGCACCGCGTGCGAGCCGATGTAGCCCGCGCCGCCCGTCACCATCACGCTCACGTCCAGACTCATGCCGCTCCGATCCACTCGGTCGCCACCCCTCGCGCTCCAACGGATACAGTCCGTCCGATCCATCGCGAGCACGACACATCATATGGGCGCCCCACATGCATGACCCTACCGCCAACTCGCCTCTTCCCGTGCTCGGCGCCCGCGCCTCACTCGGCGGCGCCCTCATGGGCCTCGCCAATCTCGTGCCTGGTATCTCCGGCGGCACCATGCTCGTCGCCGCGGGCGTGTACCCCGCGTTCATTTCCGCGATCGCCGACGTCTCACGCCTGCGCCTCAAGCCGCGCTCAATGGTCATCCTCGGTCTCGTCGTCGCCGCCGCGGCAATCGCCATCGTGCTGCTGGCCGGACCCGTCAAAGACCTCGTCGTCGACCACCGCTGGGTGATGTACGCGCTCTTCATCGGGCTGACGCTCGGCGGCGCGCCCGCCGTCGCCGCCTTGGCCCGCGCCAAAGGCGCCCCCTTCTGGATCGGCTGTCTCGGAGGGCTCTTGGCGATGCTCGCGCTGGCGCTGCTGCAACGCGCCGGCGCCGAAGGCGATGGCGCGAGCACCTCTTTCGCCATGCTCGTCCTCGCCGGCGTGGCGGGTGCCTCGGCGATGATTCTGCCCGGTGTCTCGGGCGGCTACCTGCTGCTCATCCTCGGCCAGTACGTCGCCATCCTCGCCGCGATCGACGCTGGCAAACAGGCCGTCCGCGCCGGCGACCTCGGCGCCCTCATGGACCCCGCACTCGGCGTCTATCTTCCCGTTGGAATCGGCGTCGTGATCGGCATCGTTGGCGTTTCGAACCTGCTCAAGATCCTCTTGGCTCGCTTCGAGCGTGCCACGCTCGGCGCGCTGCTCGGCCTGCTGCTCGGCGCCGTCGTTGGGCTGTACCCGTTCCAGCAGGGCGTCTCGCCCGAGCCGGGCGACACGTTCAAGGGCGCGGTGGTCACCGAGGCGACGCTCGAATCGCTGGACCCCGCCGACTTCCCACTCGCGGTGTTCACGCCCGACGCCGCGCAGATCATCGGCGCCCTCGCGCTGATCGCCTTTGGCTTCGTGCTCACGCTGGGCATCTCACGCATCGGCCGGCGCCAGGACAACGAAGGGGACGAACCGATGACCGACAATGACTCCAAGCCATCACGCCGCGCCGAACTCGAGTTCGACTCGACCAACGCCATCCTCGCTGACGTCGATCGCCTACAACGCCACGGCTACACCCGAGCGGGCAACT
Organism: Planctomycetota bacterium; assembly: GCA_038534175.1. GTDB lineage: Bacteria > Planctomycetota > Phycisphaerae > Phycisphaerales > UBA1924 > JBCBZM01. Next base: position 2,673 of record JBCAXI010000410.1, read on the forward strand.
GGTCGCTCGGGCAGATCACCTGGCACCTCGCGACCAC
>JBCAXI010000411.1:0-2705 GCA_038534175.1 Planctomycetota bacterium
CACGCCCAGCAGTGGGCTCTCGAGCAGCGTGCGCACCGCCGCATCCCGGATCTGCGGGCCCAGGGCGCCGGCGATGTCGCCCACCGCCAGCACGCCCGATGCGAGCGACAACCGCACACCCGCCAACACCGCGTCCCGCACCGCCGAGTCGGTCTGCGGCTTGCTCGCTCGAATCGCCTCCAACCAGGCCTGGAACGCGCCCTCCCGATCGTCGCTCTCCTCGTTGAACTGGAGCGGGACGGGCCCCACTTCGGTGAGATCGAGGTGCGTGTGCGCGTTGACCATCGCGGGGAGCAGCACCGCGTCCGTCGCGTCCAGACGCGATCCGCCAGCCGCCCCAGCCGCCCCGATCGCCTCGGGCCGGTCGAGGGCCACGAGCTCGAACGCCAGGCTGGGCGGGGAGGCCGCGTCCAGATCGCCCAGGCGATCGGCGAGCCGCTCGGGCGCCGAGCAGCGGATCAACGCCGAGGCAGGCGCCAGGTCTCGGCGCGCGTCGGCGGCGCCGGCGAGGTCCAGACGCACCAGCCGATCCGGAGTTGTGTTGGGGAATCGATTGGGCAACGGCAGTTCCAATGACAGTTCCGACGGTGCTTCCGATGCTCGCTTCGAGGATTGATCGCTGCGATGGGTCACGGGAGTGGGTATTCTTTGCGGTCCCCCACGCCGCGGGGCGCACGGCGCCCGCGGCACGACGGATCGAAGGGAGCTCCCAAACTATGACGTCGCGAGTGCATCATCGCCCGAATCTGTTCCTGCATCGTCGCCCATCCGCGCTTCGTCGCCTCTCGCTCGTCGGTCTGGCCGCGATGATGGCCGGCGGCGTCGGATGCGCCAGCCAGGGCGAGTACGACGGGCTCTACGAGACCAACATCAGCCTCCGCAACCGCAACGAGGAGCTCCTCCGCCAGATCGATCAGCTCGAGGGCGAGAACGGGCGACTGCTCGGCTCCAGCGGCGCCGCGGGCGAGATCGCCCAGGAGCTCCGATCGGACAACCAGCGGCTCGCCGCCGAGAACGCCCGGCTCGAGAGCGACCTCCGCGCCTTGGGCGATCGAGTCGCCTCGCTCCGCATCGAGCCGCTCGACGCGACCACCGACGCGGCGCTCTCCGAGCTCGCTAGCAGCTACCCCGACCTGATCCTTTACGACCCGGCCCAGGGCATGCTGCGGTTCTCGAGCGACCTGACGTTCGCGTCGGGCTCGGCGGACGTGCAGGCGGGCGCCCAGTCGAGCCTTCAGGCGCTCGCCAGCGTGCTGAACAGCGCCTCTGCCGGCGGCTACAACGTCGAGATCGTGGGACACACCGACGCCCAGCGCATCAGCGCCCGCACGGCTCAGCGTCACCCGACGAACACGCACCTCTCGGCCCACCGCGCGATCTCCGTCCGGCGTGAGCTGGTGAACCTTGGCGTGGCGCCGGAGCGGATGAAGATCTCCGGCTGGGGCGAGCACCGACCCGTGACCGCGAATCGCGGAACGGGCAACACGCCTCAGAACCGCCGCGTCGAGGTGCTGATCTCGCGCGGGTGAGGTGGGCGCGATCGGCGCCGCCAGCCCCGCGTTGTTCACGGCGTCGTTCGTGCTTGTTCTCGCCGCCACCGGCTTGAGCCGTTCGGCCGTCACCCGGTGCGTTCGACCGACGATGTCGGTGCCTCACGCCCGGCGGGCGCGAAGAACCAGAGCAGGCTCACGGTGAGCCCCATCACCGAGACCACACCAAGGCTCAGCCGCCAGCCGGCCGAGGCGATCGCGTTGTCCTCGTACAGCAGCGAGGGACCGGCACCCGGGGGCATGACCTGCAGCGCCACCTCGAACTCCCACGTCCCCTGGCGGAGCTCGTCGGGATCTCGCTCGGGGTCAGGCAGTCCATCACGCCGGGCGGCGTGCACGCGCCGGTCGTAGCTCCGCTTGGACTCGGGGAAGTCGAACTTCTGCACCTCGAGGCCGCCCTCGGGCAGCAGCTCGTGGAACGTGAAGCTCCAGTCACGCCGCCACACCTGGCCCCAGCTCTGCGGATCGGCGCCCGGGCGCAGGTTCCGCGTCACAACCACCAAGCGTTCCTCGCCCGCCTCTAGGCGCCGCATCGCCTCGGCCTTCGAGACGGCGGTCGCCTCGACAAACCGAAACACCTTGAGCCAGTCCTCGTGCGGCAGCAGGCCGGGTAGATCGGGCAGAATCGGCGGGATGCTGATCGGCAACGTCGCCCGCGCGTCGCCATAGCGCAGCGTGAGCGTCGGCTCGGACGCATCGTTGGTGTCGGTCGCGTTCTCGGCGGAGGTCGCCGCGTCGGGCTCGGCCCCGATCCGCGTGGGCAGAATGGCCACATCGCGACCGGCGAACGCGAACTCTTGCAGCGTGATCTGCTCGTAGGCGAATGTCTTTCGCCCGCGGGCCTCGTTGAAGCGCTGGGCGTGCCGCGCGAGCGAGGCCACCGACAGCACCAGCACGATCAGCGAGACAATCGCGGCCAGCCCGACCAGCGGACGGAACGGACGGGATGCCTCGGCCGAGGGCGGCGGCCCTCCGGGCTCAGCTGTCGTCTTCGCCATGGTCCTCGGCTTGGTGCTCGGCGTGGTCGTCATCATGATGCTCTTCGCCGCCGTGCTCGTCGTGGACGTGCTTGTCCTTGCTTGGCGCCTCAAGATCAAACAGCCCGGCGGTCACGCCAGCGCGATGCGTGGTGTGATCGGCCGAGGGGAGGTGGCC
>JBCAXI010000412.1:0-2703 GCA_038534175.1 Planctomycetota bacterium
GCGTCAGATCCCCCGCGGCGCGCTCGCGATCGTCGTGCACTCTGTCGAGGCGCCCAACGGCGTGTTCTACGGCAAGAAGGTCTGCCAGGCCGCGATCGAGGCGCTCAGCCGGCTCGATTACGCCGGCATCATCGAGTACCAGTGGGGCGCCACCACCGACTGGGTCCTGCCCATGCAGCCCGTCTCCGATGGCTCGGCCGCGCGGCGCGCGATCAACAACCTCACCTTCGGCGACATGCAGGACATGGGCCCCTCCATCCGGCTCGGCCTCTCGGGGCTCCAGGCGGTGGACGCCGGCCAACGCCACATGATCATCATCTCCGACGGCGACCCGACCCTTCCGGGCGCCTCGGTCATCCAGCAGTTCATCGACAGCAACATCACCATCTCCACCGTCGGCGTCTTCCCGCACTCCCGCGCCGATACCAACCGGCTCGCCACGCTCGCGACGCGCACCGGCGGCAACAACTACTTCGTCAACACCCAGGGCGCCCTGGCCACGCTGCCTCAGATCTTCGTCAAGGAGGCGCAGACCGTTCGGCGCTCGCTCATCTGGGAAGGCGACGCGTTTAGCCCCAGCGTCACTGGCGCGCCATCCGAGCCGCTGCGAGGCATCCGCAACGTCCCGCCGATCGACGGCTACGTCGTCACCGCCGAACGCGAGGGCCTCGCGCTCGTCACCCTCCGCGGGCAAGAGAACGACCCCGTCATGGCCCAATGGCAGCACGGCCTCGGCAAGGTCATCGCGTTCACTTCCGACGCCACCACGCGCTGGGCCAACGCCTGGACGCAATGGGGCGACTTCCGGCGCTTCTGGGAGCAGCACGTGCGCTGGGCCATGCGCCCCGGCGGCTCGGCCGACGTCCGCGTCCAAACCGAGAACCGCGGCGACGAGACACTCCTCAACGTCGATCTCATCAGCCCCGCCGGCGAGCGCATCAACTTCGCGCGTCTCCGCGGGCGCGTCGCCACGCCCTCGGGCGACGGGCTCGACGTCGAGCTGCGACAGATCGCGCCCGGCAAGTACCAGGGCGTCTTCCCCACGGGCGAGCCGGGCGCGTACGTCGCGGGCATCGTCTACGACGCACCGAATCCCGATGGCGAGGGTCGCCTCGAGGGCTCGGTTCAGGCCGCGATCACGAGGCCATTCGCCGACGAGTACCGCGCGCTCGAGTCGAACCGCGCCCTGCTGCGGCAGGTTGCCGAGGCCACGGGCGGACGCGTGCTGCCCGAGGACCCGCGCGGCGCCGATCTGTGGAACCGTGAGACCCTTGAGTTCCCCGTCGCCAGCCGCCCGATCTGGCTGCTGCTCGCGATCATTGGCATCGGCGTCTTCCTCGCCGACGTGGGCGTGCGGCGCGTGCGAATCGACCCGCGCAGCATCGCTAAATGGACCGCCAGCCTCTTCAAGGCGCGCGAGAGCAAGGCCGGCGAGCAGATGGACGCCCTCGCCGCCGCGAGAGCCAAGGCCCGCGCCGAGCTCGACGCCCGAGGCGACATTCCCACCGACGAGGTCAAAGCCAAGAAGCTCGAGCGCCAGGCGATTAAGGACGCCCAGAAAGCCCAGACCCAGACCGCGCGCCAGAAGTTCGACATCGACGACGACGAGCTGTTCAAACGCGTTAAGAAGTCAGGCGACAGCCCCCTCACCGCCCCGGCGCCCGACAAACCCAAGCAAGCCCCCAAGCCCAATCCTAAACCCGCCGCCGACGACGAAGCCGGCATGTCACGCCTGATGAAGGCCAAGAAACGCGCCCAAGACGAGATGGACAACGACCGAGACCCATGAACGTAGACGAGTGCCTAGTCCCCAGTCCCTAGTGCCTCACCCAGGAGCCCGACATGGTTGCCAACCCCGACTTACAAGAGACCCCCGCGGAGGTCAAAGCCAAGTGCGAGGCCTTCCGCACCACCTTCCAAAGCCTCCGAACCGAGATCGGCAAGGTCATGGTGGGACAGCAATCCGTCGTTGATGGCGTGCTCACCGCGCTCTTCGCCGGCGGCAACGTCCTCCTCGAGGGCGTTCCCGGCCTCGGCAAGACCATGCTCATCCGCACGCTCGCCGAGACGCTGCACCTGCCCTTCAACCGCGTGCAGTTCACGCCCGACCTCATGCCCTCCGACGTGCTCGGCACCAACATCGTCAGCGAGGACCCCGACACCGGGCGACGACAGTTCGAGTTCCAGAAAGGCCCGATCTTCGCCCAGGTGCTGCTGGCCGACGAGATCAACCGCGCCACGCCCAAGACCCAGTCCGCGCTGCTCGAGGCCATGCAGGAGCGCAGCGTCACCGTCGCGGGCGTCACCTACAAACTCGACCTCCCCTTTATCGTCCTCGCGACGCAGAACCCCATCGAGCAAGAGGGCACCTACCCCCTGCCCGAGGCCCAGCTCGACCGCTTCCTCTTGAAGATCACCGTCGGCTACCCCAAGCTCGACGACCTCATGGTCGTGCTCGACCGCACGACCGGCGCCGAGACGCCCAAGCCCTCGCAGGTCATCGACGGGCCCAGCATCCTCGCCGCCCAGCAGCTCATCCGAGGCGTCGTCATCGCGCCCCACGTCAAGCAGTACGCGGCCCGCCTCGTGATGGCGACGCACCCCGAGGGCGACCTCGCCGCCGGCGGTGCCAGCGGGCCCACCAACCGCTACATCCGCTGCGGCGCCAGCCCGCGCGGCGCCCAGGCCCTCATCCTCGCCGCC
>JBCAXI010000413.1:0-2690 GCA_038534175.1 Planctomycetota bacterium
GCCGGCTTCGCGGGCGAGCGCCTCTTCGACGGCAAGACCACGCTCCGCGCCGGCGAAGACGAGCTCACACTCGAGGACCTGCCCCCGCGCAACCTCGACGACGTGAATGCCCAGGACGACCCCAGCGGCGCCGCCGCCGTGCTCAGCGCCGCCCTCGACTCGATCAACACCATGCGCCAGCGTGTCGGCTCGTTCCAGTCCACCAGCCTGGCGTCAGAGCAACGCCTCGCCGAGAACGAGACCATCGCCGCCGCGAGCTCGCTCAGCCAGATCCGAGACGCCGACTACGCCAAGGAGGTCGCCGAGGAAGCCCGCTTCGGCATCCTCGAGCAGACCACGCGCACCGCCATCACGCTCGCGCTCACGTCCAACAGCCGCGCACTCTCGCTGCTGCAGCGCTAGCGCCGCACGCCCGCGTAGACCTCCGCGGTCACCTTCGTCTGGCCCACGCGAGGCCAGAACTCCGGGTTGTCGAACACGTTCGCGCCGCCCTCGATCGAGGGCATCCGGCCGAACAGCGTGTACGCGTCGATCAGGTGCGGCCCGCCCCACTTGATCCGCTCCTGCACCAGCGTCGTCATCCCCGCCTCCTCGACGAAGCCGAGCATCTTCTCGCCGGACATATCGCGCCCGCGCCAGTGCTCGTTCCGATCCGGCTGCGGCCCGCTCGTGTCGAAGTGCTCGATGTACGGCTCGATGTTGCTGTGATGAAGGAACGCCATGCCCCCCGGCGTCAGCACGCGCGCCAACTGACGCACGTACGCCTCCATTACGTCCGCCTCGGCGTGCACCAGCGAGTGCAGGCTGAAACAAAAATCGATCGACTCGTCGGGCACCATCGACAGATCACGCCCGTCGTTGACGTGGTAGGTCATCCCCTCGTCGCCGTAGCGCTTCTGGCACGCCTCGATACACACCGGCGCGAGATCCACAAGCGTCATCCGCTTGGCCTTCGGACGCAGGAACTCGGTCCACAGCCCGTGCCCGGGCGCCAACTCCAAGACGTGCTCGGCAGGCAGATACGCCCGCACACGCGGATACACCACGCCCGACCAGAGAAGGTCCGGCCCGCCGAAGCCGCGAGTCCACTCCTCCCCGCCGTCGCTCCAGTTGTAGGTCTGCCAGTAGCTCAGGTTCTCTTCAAGCGTCGGCATGTGGATGTCCTCCGGGTGGCATGGCTCTGGTTGGCGGGGCTCTGGGTGGCAGGGCTCTCCGAGCCGTGGCATCCGAACCCATTCATATGGACCGCCGCAAGCCTAGACCATCACCTCACCGCGTCCCCGCCAGCTTGCGCACCGTCACGTCGAAGCTCTTTTCCATGCTCTTGTGGATCGTCCACACGATGCCCGCGTACGCCGCCCCGCCGCACGCCGCCCCGATCGCCAACGCCAGCCGCGCCGGCGACACGCCCTGGTCGCTCACCATCTTGAACATCCCATCCACCGGCTCGACCGTGCTGTAGATCAAGCTCGCCGGCCCCAACCCGCTCAGAATCGGCCCCAGCAGCTGGATCTCCGGGCCCGCGTGCCATCCGCACAGCCCGACCGTGCCCGCCACCGCCGCGATCACGCCCCCCGCGCCCACGATCGAGCCGATCATCCCCTTGCTCTTCAGCGACCACTGCAACCCCACCATCACGCAGAACGCCACGAACGGCAGCACCACCAGCGAAGCCACCAGCCCCGCCTCGGGCAGCACCGCCGGCACGTTCACCGTCGCGTTGAGCACCGATCGCGGCACACTCACGCCGCCCCCGCCGCCCGTCGCCTGCCGCACCCCCACCGTCAGACCCGCGATTAGCAGCGTGCCCAACGGCACCAGAATCAGCGGCAGCAGATACGCGAACAGCCCACGCAGCTTGCCCCAGAGATACATGCCGGGCGTCATCGGCGTGGTCAGCAGCAGGTCCAGCGTGCCATCCTCGCGCTCCTTACTGATCGCCGTCGCCGAGGTGTTCATCGCGATCAACGCCACCACGCCCAACTCGCCCCACACCGTCGTGAGCAACCCAAGCTGGAACTCGCCGGTCGTCAGCCGCCCCGTCTGCCAGAACACCACCAGCCCCACGCCCCACACCGCGCCGGCCAAAATAAACAGCCAACGCAGCGCGATCTTGCCCATCGTCGAGTTCCGCGCCGCCGCCTCGCGCCACGCGATCGGGTTCGTCCAAACCGCGCGGGGCGGGCGATTCTCCGCGCCCGCCGCGCCTAGCCCGAACACCCTCCGATACCACGGCACGCCCCCCCGCGAGGCCCCCGCGATCGACGCCAGCCCGCCCAGCCGCGCCGTGAACGCGCTCACGCCCACGAGCCCCACGCTGATCAGCGAGCAGATCGTGCACCACGCCGTCACGGGGTGCTCGAGCATCCACCCCGCGCCCTCCACCCCGCGCGGATAGCCCGATGGATTCAACAGCGCCCGCTGGGCCAGAAACGGATTGATCGCGGTGAAGTACGTCACGCCCCCGCCCACCGGTCGGAACGCCACGTCGAGCGCCGCGGTGATCGCCACGTAGCTCACCGCGCCGACATAGAACGCGAACACCGCCCGCTTGCCGACCAATCGGCTGACCGACAGGCCAATCGCGATCGAGCCCACCAGCAACGCCGCCGCCGCCGCGATCAGATAGCTCCCGAAAATGCTCGACCCCGGCACGCCCCCGAAATACTGCGTCAGCGCGAACAGCGGCA
>JBCAXI010000414.1:0-2684 GCA_038534175.1 Planctomycetota bacterium
GGGCGTGCGGGGTGGCAGGACAGCGCACCGTCGGGCGTGGCGCGGATCGACGCCTGCTGGCGGATCCACTCTTCGATATAGGTCGCCTGCGTGCCGGGCAGCCCTCGTTTGTCGCCGAGATTGATCATCGCACCGACAAACGACTCGCCCTCGACGGCCTGCAAGCGCGTCTCGGGCGCGTTGAGCCCCGTCTCGGTCGGGTCCTCGCCGATGACGTAGAAGTTCCGAGTCTCCCCGGGCAGAAGCGTGATGTGCTTGAGCTGCAGGTTCGGGTCGGGCTCGTTCCAGTCATACTCCACGAGTTTGTAGTGGCGTCCGCCGAACTCGATGTAGTAGTAGAAATCCTCAAGCACGATGGCGTCGCCATCCGAGAAGCCGCCCTGCGCCGACGAGAGCGTGATCAGCTCATCGAACGGGTTGTGAAGCTGGAACACGACGATGCTGACGATGTAGTCGTCGTTGTCGATATCGACGTCGCCGTCGATGGAGACCTCGTAGTCGTCCTCGAAGACGTCGCCCGGATTGGTGGGCACGAGCGATAGATCGAGATCCCACTTCTCGTCGGCGGCGTTGGTGTCTAGTCCCTCGCCGCCGAGGCCCGCTTCGTTGCCGTTCACCGCCCACGGCGCGTCGGTGTACACGAAGAACGAGGCGACCTCGGTGATGAACGGCTGCGGCTCGATGCCGAAGACGTTGATGTAGTCGCTCTGGTACTGGTAGTTCACGCCGGGATTGCTGAGGTCGGGCACCTGGGCGCGGTTGGGGCTGGGGGTCAGGACGTCGCCGACGTCCTCGTTGATCCGTGAGGCGCCCGAGTTCCAGCGGGCCCAGCCGAGCTGCGCGGGCGTCAGGCCCGAGCCGGCGCCGCCCTGCGCGAGCCACTGGTCGTAGTACGGCTGCACCATGCCCGTGTCGACGGGGTAGTTGGCGAACTCGGTGTCGAGGATGTCGTAGCCCGTCTCGCTGATGGCCACGGTGAGCACGGTCTGCTCGTCGTTGGCGTCGTAGCTGTCGATCAGATTGGCCGTGATGTGGGCCGAAAGCCGCAGCCCGAGCTCGGCCGACTCGTAGCCGTAGTTGCGGAAGCGGAACGCGTCGAACTCCGGATCGCCCGCCCACGCGGTGGTCTCAAACTGGTTGGGCACGAGCGTGGAGTAGATGGTCTGGAACAGCTCCTCGCGTTCGAGGGCCGAGGGATTGCCCGAGAGGATCTCCGGCAGGCTGATGGCTTCTTTGAGCAGCTCAGACGTGCTCGCGCCCGGCTCGTCCCAGCTGTACAGGCGCCGCGCGCCGCTCTCGAGCGTGATGAGTCGGCGGATGTCGGTCGCGACGAGGGCCTGGTAGTCGTCGTCGGCGACGCCATCGGCGTTGGCGTCGACGCGACGCTCGATGTCGAGCTCGCGGTCGGAGCGCAGCAGCGAGTACGGCTGCGTCAGGCGGTAGGGCGAGAGCGAGGCCGGGTCGTAGTTCGCCGCGAGCACCGGCGACGAGAGCGCCTTCTCGAGCGGCGTCGTGACGTCGGGATCGTTGAGACCCCAGTACGTCAGCAGCTCGATCTGGTCGATCGTGGTCAGCCGACCGCCGATGGTGTACTGGCCCGTCGTGTCGTCGAACGCCACCCCGCCGGTCACCGAGCCGCGATCGTTGAACCACTCCGAACGCAGGTTGGGTGTGTCGACGCGTCCGGTGTCGGCGTCGTAGGCGCCGCTGCTCACCTCGGCGTCGGTCGCCGGGGCGCCGCGGTCCCACTCGAGCACATTCTCCGCCAGATTCGCCACGGCGCGATCCGCGATGCGCGCGGGATTCAGGAAGGGCGGCATGTCGCCGGCGTAGAGCGAGTAGTCGTTGCGATCGTCTCCGGGCGAGAGCGGCTGGGTGATGTCGTTGTAGGTGAGCGGCTCGCCGTCGTTGTTCGTGTAGATGCCCGACGTGTCGTCGCCCGCGAGCAAACGCAGGCGGTCGACATCGGCGGGCGTGGCGCCGGGGGGCGACTCGAGCCCGTCGATGAGCATCGCGGGGAGGTTCTTGAAGTCGGTCGCGGTGTTGAGGTTGACCAGGCCGCTGAGATCGATCGCCCGAGCCGCGACGAACCATCGCACGTCGTCCTGCGGCGGCAGCAGGTTGAGCGTCTGCGAGTACTGACCCGGCTGGTTGCCGGCCGCGTCGGTCAGCTCGAACCAGCGGCTGTCGGCCATGCCGTCGCCGTCGGCGTCGGCCCACTGGTACTCGATCGCGAACTGGCTGTTGGGGCCGTAGTTCGGATCCTCGATCGGGCGGAACGCGCCGATCTGGTGCATCGTGAACGCCGCGGGGCGGTCGTCGTGCACGCCGATGATCGGCTCGCCGGTGTACGGCAGGCGCACCGTGGGCACGACCCGCTGCTCGGGGTTGCGCACCTCAAGCAGCGTGACGCGATAGCTCATCTCGCCCGTGTCGCTGCCGGGCCGCGCCTTGAAGTTGTTGCGAAGGTTGTAGAGATTCACGAATCGACCATCGGGCGCGAAGTTCGAGATCTGCGGCCAATCCAGGATCCAGTCGTCCATCTCCTCCGGCAGCGGCAGCGTGCCAGACGGGTACGAGAGGCCGAGGTCCTCGGGCATCGTCGCGGCGAGCCACGGGTCGTCGCCGTTGCCCCACGGCACGAACCGGTTGATGGCGCCGCTGCCGGAGGAGATGGACGACTG
>JBCAXI010000415.1:0-2683 GCA_038534175.1 Planctomycetota bacterium
CGTGGGCACCAGTTCGCCGAGATCGACCTCCCCGACGACATGTACGCCGGCGATCTCGTCGTCGGCAACTCGCACCTCAAGGCCGGCGGCGGCTCCAACGATCTCAGCCAGCGGCGCCTGGCCGCGCAGGCCGTTTCATACAACATCCACTACTGGTACGGGGGCGACGGCGGTGTCACGCCCGACCCCAACAACGTCGTCTCCGATGGCCCCCCCGCCTCCATGGTCCTCGACGAGAACACGCCCGTCATCTGGGGCGGCGATTGGAACCAGGACGACTCGTTCCTCACCAATCCCTCTGGCCCGCAGTTCTTCATGCTCCAGGGTGGCGGCGGCTCGGGCGACGGCACCGACGCCGACGGCTCCAATAGCTCCTACGACGTGGCCACCGAGTTCTTTTCCGGCAACAACGCCACCCTCGGTAGCAGCAAGCTCGACTACATCGCCTACCAGGACTCCATCGCAACCCTCCGCCACTCCCACGTGTTCAACAGCCTCTCAATCCCAGGCGGCAACTACCCGCCCGAGGTCGCTGGTTACAGCGGCGGCGCCGCGCTCGTCACGCTCATCGCCGCAGACCACCGCCCCGTCTTCGCAGACTTCATCCTTCCAGAACCCCCGCCCGAGCCCGAGTGCTTCGCGGACATCACCTTCGAGAGCACCTGCGACGTGGCAGCCCCCACCGACGGCGCCGTCACCCTCTCCGACTTCTCCTGCTACCTCTCGCTCTGGTCAACGTCCGACCCCTTCGCCGACATCACGATGGAGTCCACTTGCGATGTCGTCACCGGCGGAGGCGACGGCGTCACGCTCTCTGACTTCTCCTGCTACCTCTCCGAGTGGTCGCTCGGCTGCCCCTGACGGCACAACCACACCGGCGCCAGCCGGCTGGCACTCAGGGACGCTCGCCTCGAAGGCGCCGCAGCTCGCTCTGCGTCGCCTCGAGGTCGTGGCGCAGTCGGCGAACGCGAAGCTGCGTGCGCACCCGCGTGACCAGATCAACGCGATTGATCGGCTTAGTGAGGAAGTCGTCGGCGCCGTGATCGAGCGCCCGCTCCACGTCCCCCACCTCGCCCAGCGCGGTCACCATGATCACCGGCACGTCCCGCGTCTCTCGGCGAGACTTGATCCACTGGCAGACCTGGTAGCCGCTCATCCGCGGCATCATGATGTCTAGGAGCACCAGGTCCGGCGCCTCGGCCTCGATCGCTGCCACCGCCTCTTGGCCATCGCGGGCAAGCCGAAGCCGAGGGCCCAATCCGTCCACGTAGGCGTGCATCAACTCGAGATTCTGCTCGTTGTCATCGACAATTAGCACACTCAAATCGTCGCCCAGAGGCTCCTCAGGACCGGCCTGCGTCCAATCCGAGGCCGATCCGCCGGACGGCGTCCGGGCGTCGTCAGGTCCTCCCGCCGGGCTGTTCGGGTCCGATGCCATCGCCCCACGGTAGAAACCGGCGTGGGCGCCCGCAAATATCACTCACCGTCCCACGCGCCGCGAGGGATCCACCATCAAGGCCCAACTCGGGCCGACCAAGGCTCCAGCCAGGCGGAGTGCTGTTTGACCACTGCTGCGACCATGCGAGACCCCTGGATCGATCGATTTCGAACACCGACCGATCGGGACCTGCTCGAGCGCTACACCGAGCCGATCGCGCCCATCCTCGAGGAGCTCCGCACCGAACTCAACGAGTTCGACGGCGTCGCCGAGACCATCGAGTGGATGGGCATTCCCTGGCGATGGGCCTTCCACTACGCGATCGAGGGCGATCCCACGCCGTGCCTCGCCGTACTGGCGCCCATGCCCGAGCGACCCTCGCTCTGCATCCCGCTCACCCACGACCTGATCGACGCCATTCCCGCTCGACGACTCACGCGATTCATCCGCGACGCCATCCAGCGCGGCCCCCGAGTCGGCGGCGTGCTCTGGTGCGAGTGGGAGGTCACCGCGCGCAACCAAGCCGCCGAGCTGATCGGTCTCCTGAAGCGCAAGCACCAGTTCGCGCGCGGGCCAGCGAACTAATCGCCTCAACGCCCAGCCTCGGTTCGGTCGATGAACATCGCAGTGCGTCTCCTCCGACGAAGGGAAGCGTCGTGGAACACCCTCTCCGGGCCATACGGCACGCCCTGCTGCTCCTCGTGCTGCTGCACGCCCCCATCGCGTCGGCCCAGTCCGTCCAGCGAGACGTCGAACGACTGATCGCCTCCAGTTCCGTCGCCGACGCCACCTTCGCGGTCGCCGCGCTCGAGCTCGGCTCTGGCAGGGTCGTCGCCTCGCTGCGAGAAGACGAGGCGCTCATCCCCGCCTCCAACATGAAGCTGCTCAGCACCGGCGCCGCACTGGACGTGCTCGGACCCGAGCACGCCTACCGCACCCGCTTCGAGGTCCTCGGCGACCAGCTCATCGTCGTGGGCGCGGGCGATCCCGCGCTCGGCGATCCCGACCTGCTCGCCGAATCTCCCGACAACCTCACGCCCGAGGGCCTACTCGACGGCATCGTCGAGCGCGTTCTCGCCACCATCGGCGGTCCGCCCGCGGAGATCGTCCTCGATGACCGCGTGTTCGATCGCCAGCGCCAGCACCCAAGCTGGGATCCCGACGACGTCAACAAGAGCTGGCAGGCCGAAGTCGCCGGGCTGGGCTTCCACGCCAACCTGCTGTCCGTCTTTCCCAGCGCCAGCC
>JBCAXI010000416.1:0-2677 GCA_038534175.1 Planctomycetota bacterium
TCTCCTGCTCGTGCCCGACTACGCCGGATGGTCGGCCTCCACGCAGCAGGAGATTGAACCGCTCGCCAAGCTGGGGCATGCGGATGTCCTGGATCATCTGGGCGCCGTCGCGGACCGTCGCCTTGGTCGGCGCGTTCACGTCTTGCACCACCAGGTCGCCCGTGGCCATCGCATACGCCTCGGAGCCAGGGAACGGCCCGGTCAGCGGCGTGTGCAGGAGGACGCCCCCCGCGAGCGAGCTCGCCGCGCCGATGGCGCTGACAGTGACATCGAATTGGTCCCCCGTCCGCCCGCCGGTCTCGGGCACCTCGCAGGTGACCATGACCAGCGCGCACGAACGCGTGCTGCGCAGCTCGTCGAAGTCGGCGATGGGCAGGCCTTTGTTGCGCAGGACCTCGGCCAGCGGACGCGCGAGCATCAGGTCCTTACCCGAGTCGCCCGTGCCGGGCAGCCCCACGACGAGGCCCAAGCCGTTGAGGCCCGAGGCGCCCTGGCCCTCGATCGTCGCCATTTGGCGGACGATTTGAGCGCGCGCTATCGAGGTGCTCAGCAAAATCAGCAGGCATGCGCAGAGTGTGCGTGTCAACGGAAGCGCCTCCATGCGCTCGGTGTACGCAAGTGCCGTGCCGGAATCCGTCCCGGCCCCGGGTCGGTCATCAGAAGTTGAACACGGTCTCCAGGAACCGCGGGATCAGGCCCTTCTTCGCGGCCTCCCGCACGTCGCCCTCGTTACGCATCGCGATCGTCAGATCGGCAATCTGGCTCGAGAGCACGGTGTTCTGTTGAGAGATGTCGGCGCCGCGGCAGACGCCCGCGAGCACGATGATCTGCACCTCGTTGTCGCGGATGATCGTCTTGCGAGCCTCCAGCACCAGGTTTCCGTTCGGCTTGACGTCGATCACCTCGGCCTGCACGCGCGCGGTGAATCGGTCGTCGCGCGTGTACTCGCCCTCGCCGGTGAACTCGTTGTCGCCCCGAAGGCCGAGCTCGGCGGTGCGGCTGCTGTCGCCGTTCTGCAACTGCAGCTCGAGCAGGTGGCGCAGCGAGGGAAACGGGCCGAACTCCGCGGTGGTGTCGTACTCCTTGGTCGTCTCGAGCTCGTGCCGTGCCGTGGTCGTTGAGATCTCGTCGACGATGATCGAGACCAGGTCGTGGCGTTTGAACTCCACCGGCGGCGGCGGAATCACCACGAGCATCGAGACGCCCCGCAGCGGACGCGCCGGGTCGGGCAGGCCCTCGGGCGTCAGCGTGAGACGCACCGGGCGCTCGTACAGGCTCTGGGCGCCGGCCGCGGGGATCATCAGCGTCGTGGCGGCGATCGCGAGTGTGCGCACGAGTCTCATCGGGTCTCTCCGGCGAGGCTGGTCGAGGCGACGTCGAGCACCGCGCGTCCCGGTCCGGCGACGCGGGCGCGGAACCGGCGCTTCGAGCGATCGAGTGACTCGAAGGCGATGGTGTCCCCGACGGCGCCGTCGGCGGTGGCCCGCGCCTCGGTGCGGACCACGAACGACCCGCTCAGGGCGTGCACGACCACGCGATCGCCTCGTTCGATGATCGCCGGCGCGCGCAGGTCGCGGGCCGTGATGAGCTGGTCGCGTTGGATCCGATCGGACGCGATCGCGCCGATCAGCATGGATGCGTCGGGCAGATCAAGAGACGGGGGCACCCAGCGTGTGTGCATCTCGGTGTTGTCCGCGGTCAGGCGGGCGCCTCTTCGGAGCGCACGCGTCGCGATCGGTGCCTGGCGCTTCAGCCGCAGGCCCACCCGCACGACGCCCTGCGCCGCGATCGAGGCGCCCTCGTACAGCGTCACACGCACCGGCACGCGATCACCCCGGCCGGTCGGCGTGAGCTCCACGGTTCGCCCCCGTGTGGGCTGGTCGAGCAGCGCGGCGTCGTTGGGTGAGAACGTGAGTCGCACATCGCGAGGCGCGACGCGGAATGCCGCGGCGAGTCTGGCGGGCAGCAGCGTGCGAACGGTCGGGCCGTTAGCAATGGGTGTCTCTTGAGACGCCCGCGAGCGGGTGTCGGCGTCGGTCGGCGAGGCTTCGACGCGGGCGATCACGCCCACGCGCACCGTCGAGCCCCGCAGCAGCACCCGTGACCAGTTGGCCTTGTCGGCGTCAAGCAAGGCGCGCACGTCCTTGACGCCGACCTCACGCCACGCGGCGTGCGTCGGGAGATCGGCGGCCGAAACGACGACGAGCTCGGACCAGCGGTCGGTCTCGGGCCCCTCGATGGTTGCGATGTCGACGAGACGCACGTCGGCATTCGGCGCGACACGCGCGACCGACCGCAGCGTGATGGTCGTGGCGGCGCGCCCCACGCCCACGATGGCGAGGAGCGCGAGCAACGCCGAGAGTCTTCGGATACGAGCGGCGAGGGTCATCGTGGGCTCCCGGATCAGCGGCGGAGCTGCGAGACCGACTGCAGCGTCTCGTCGGCGGCGCGGATGCTCTGGCTGTTCATTTCGAAGGCGCGCTGCGTGCGGATCAGGTCGATCAGCTCGCGCGTCGGATCGACGTTCGACGCCTCGAGCAGCCCCTGGCTCAGTCGGCCTCGCCCGTCCGTGCCCGGCTGGCCTGTGGTGGGGGGGCCCGTGGCGGCGGACTCGAGGTACAGGTTCTCTCCGATCTGCACAAGGCCCGCGGGATTAATGAAGGTCGCCAGCTCGAGC
>JBCAXI010000417.1:0-2644 GCA_038534175.1 Planctomycetota bacterium
GCGCCTCGATAGCTTCCTCATAGCGCTCGGCCTTCGTGTGCCGTTCGGCCTCGCGGAGGAGGGCGTTGAAGTCTGGCGCAGGCCGCGTCGCGACGGCGTACCCCACTCCGGTCACAAGCAGCCCGGCCGCGGCGAGCAGCGTCGGCGCGTGCCACAGCTGGCGCCAGGTGCGCTCGTCGGGCGTCGAGTCGGCGGCTTCGACGTCGGGCTGGTCGGCATCGGATTGGATCGGATCGGACTCGGCCACGGCGCCTCCCGGATCCGACGCGGCCGTCGAATCCCGAAGGGCTATCGGACAGACCCGGGCGCCGCCTCCAGCGCGGCCCGCTCGGCTCAGTCAGGATCGACCGCTATCGGACGCACCACCACCACCCCCGAGACCACGTCGCCACGATGTCGGTAGCCGGGCGTCACGAATGCGAGCATGACCCCGGGCGTGACGAGCCACTTGAACGCGTTGCGAACGAACGCCTGCGCGAGCGTGGGGCGAGGAGGCTCGCCCTCGGCGTCGGCGTTCCGCGGAGTGGGCGTGGGGCGAATCGAGATCGTCTCGCAGCCCATCGCCAGCTTGCCGATCGTTCGGCCCAGCAGGCACTCGCTCAGCGTGCCGAGAAAGAGCCCGACCGCCAGAATCATGGGTAAGACCCAGATCGCATGGGCGCCGGTGACCCACGCCTCGGGATTGATCAGCCGGCTCATCGTGTCGCCGGTTGCCACGGCGGTGATCGAGATCGCGAGCGCGCCATCGATCAATGAGGCGATCGCACGCCGCATCGGATCGGCGAGCGCGACACCGTCGGGCAGCACGACCACGCCATCCGCCGGATCGCGCCGAAGCGCGAACACGAGCACCAGACCCATCACGCCCAGCAGAAACACCGCGAGCACGCGGAACTCGCTCGCGGATAGCGGCGTCGCGACGACCGCGGCACCCCGATAGAGCGACTCGCCCGTCGCCAGCGAGAGCTCGGCGACCTCGTAGCCGCGTGGCGAGCCCAGCTGGGCGCGGCGCTGCACGCTCATCGATGACCACGCCTCGATCGAGATCGGTCTCGGCCACGCCGCGAGCACACGTGGTCCATCGGGATGGGGCGCCAGCGCCAGCCAGGGTGCCGAGAGCTCCAACGACGCCCTCGGCTCGACGCCCGACGCGGACACCTCCATGAACTCGATCGGCCCGTCGCCCTCGCGCTCGGCCACCATCAAGGCGCCATCCTGGGCGTCACCCGATCTATCACCCGACCACCACGTCCAGCGTTGCCCCTCGGGCACCGGATCCGCAAGCGGGGTGATGGCGAACGCTCGCCACACGGGCTCGATCGGCGTGGGGTCCGCTGCACCCGCGGGGCGGAGCACGCTTCGTCCGCCGCCGATCAGCTCGGCTCCATTGTCTGCGTCTTCGGCGCCAAACGATCGGTCCGCGCGTTTGGGCGGGTCGATGCGCGCGGCCCAAGCGATGCCGCGGGTCGCATTGAGCAGGACGAGCCCGTCGCGTGAACCAAGGGCCGACGTGGGTCGTTCAGATCCGCTGGGCAAGGCCACCGGAGACCATCGCCCTCGGGCGTGCGCGTGGAGTTGTGTCTCGCCGTTGGTCTCAAGCAACAGCACCGGACCGGTGGGCGTGGCAGCGAATCCCACGAAGCGCCCTTCCGGCGGTGGCATCAGGCTCCGCGTGTCCATCGGCGGGTCGCATAGCCAGAGCGTCGGCGTCGGGCCGGGCCGAGCGCTAAGCGAACCGACCCGCCACGGGCCCTCGGCCTCAGAGTCGAGCGGTCCGAACAGCACGTGCAGCTCTCGCCCGTGGCAGGCGAGGGCGCGCGGTCGCTCGGGAAAGGCCATAACGATGCGCACGCCGCCGGCCCCGACGCCGTCGCGTTCGGCGTCCTCGCGGGGCGGCACATGAACCAGCGCCCATCGGCGCACGATGGCGCCAACGCGCTCGTCGTCAGCTGTGGGCTCGGGCCTTGGGTCGAACAGGGGGGCGACGAACCAGGCGTGCGATCGAGGGCCTTCGAGCGCTTCGCCGTCGCTCCAGCCGCCGACGGACGGCAGCCGCCCAACGTCGGGCCAGACCGACGCGATCGCGCTCGACGCCGCGATGCACAGCGCGCCCCACGCGAGCCAATGCCGCCACGAAGGAGCGCTCATCCGCCCGACGCTCGCTCGTCGAGATCGACCACTCGATCCACCCGGTACGCCCGCAGCAGACGGTCGAGGTCGAAGGCGACCTCTTTCTGGCGGCTGCCGCGGTTCTCCATCGCGTACAGACTCAGCACGACGTCCACGCGGAAGCCTGGATCGTCCGGGTCGATCAGTTGAAGGGTGATGCGCGTCGCAACCCGGGGCCAGTCGCCACCGCCCTCGAGCATCTCGGCCTGGCGATAGCGAGTCAGATCGGACGAGGCGACGCGTCGTCCTCGCCCGTCGTATAGCTCGACGCGTTCGAGCACGCCCTCGTCGGGCCTAAGAAAGAGCGAGGCCCGTCCCGAGCGCAGCGGCTTGTCGAGCGTGACCAGGCGCCCGTCGGGCGTCCAGCCGGTCGGCGCTTGCGGGGCGATCTCGTCTGGACCCCACGGTGCGTCGGGCAACGGCGTGAGCCCTAGCAACTCGGCGAGATCGAGCGGATGCACGGGCGAGGACGACG
>JBCAXI010000418.1:0-2617 GCA_038534175.1 Planctomycetota bacterium
CCTTGATCTCGACGCGAGTGAGCTTGGCCATCTGCGCGCGTTCCTCAAGATCCTCGTCGGCCTCGCTCTCGTCGTACGCGCCCAGCCGCGGCTCGACGATGCGCGCGGTGACGAACCAGCCGAGCCCGGCGATGAGAAACGTGCTCACGATCATGAAGTACCAGTTCACCGCTGGGTGCACCTCGTACTCGGGATCAATTAGCTGCGCGGCCTCTTGCGTGATGCCCGCCAGCAATGGATCGACCGTGCCGATGAGCAGGTTCGCCGAGTAGCCGCCGGACACACCTGCGAAGGCTGCGGCCATCCCCGCGAGCGGGTGCCGACCGAGCGATCGATACATCGCCATTGCCAGTGGGATCAGCACAACATAGCCCATCTCGCTCGCGGTGTTGCTCACCACCCCGGCGAACACGATGACGAGCGTGACGAGGTTCTTCGGCGCCCAGAACACCAGCCCACGCACCGCGGTGGTGAGCAGGCCGGACCGCTCCGCGACGCCGACGCCCAGCAGCGCGACCAGGACCGTGCCGAGCGGCACGAAGCCGGTGAAGTTTGTGACAAGGCTCTGGCTCATCCAGCGGACGCCCTCGCCGGTCAGCAGACTCTGCACCTCGAACGTCTGGCCCTCGCGCCCCGGTCGCGGATCCTCGACGCTCAGCCCCGCCCAGGAGGTGATCGCCGAGAGCACCACGACTCCGAGGGCAAAGAGTGCGAACAGCGTGACCGGGTGCGGCAGCAGATTGCCCAGCCACTCCACGACGTTCAGCAGTCGCGCGACGGCGCCGCGGGGCTCGGGCGAGGATGTCGGCCGATTCGATTCGTCGCGGGCGTCTGGGCTCGGATCCATCGGGGCATGCTACAGACGAGCAGGCGAACGGCTCAGAGCGTGTGCCATGTGGTCGGTTGAAGAAGCTGCAAGGACGCCCTGGCGGTCGCTGTCGGTTGGCGTCTATGCAGCGCCGGCGCCGATGTGCGAGAGCGGGGCGATCGAGGTGGTATGCGTAGGGGGCGAGCGTGCGTGATCTGCGGGCTCGGGCTCTTCATTCGACCGAGCTCGGCTGCGCTGCATGGCGGCGGTGCTCCGGCCGCTGCGAGTGATCGAATGGCTCTCAGGCTGCCGTCCGGGGAGGCGTGTGCTGGTGCGGGCGGACCGTGGCGCGTACATTCGCGTCGATGTCAGTCTCAGGTGAACCCGATCTCACGGTACTGCTTGGTCGAGTGCGTGCGGGAGACGCCGCGGCCGCCGACGATGTCGTGCAGCTGGCGTACGCGGAGTTGCATCGGCTGGCGCAGGGCATGCTCGCCGGCAATCGCATTGGAGTGCTGCAGCCCACGTCGTTGGTGCATGAGGCGTGGATCAAGCTCAACGGCAAGTTCGGTGATGTCCAAGATCGAGCGCATTTCTTTCGCCTCGCCGCTCGGGCCATGAGGCAAGTCATGATCGATGTGGCGCGAGCCGCGAAGAGCGAGAAGCGAGGCGGCGGCCAGACGATCGTCACGCTGTCGGCCAGCGGCATCGCCGGTGAGCATGAAGACTACGAGATCGGCACGCTCGTCGAGGTCCTCCGCCGACTGCGAGAGCTCAACGAACGCCACGCCGACGTGATCGAGCTGCGTGTCATGGCGTCGCTCGGATTCGCAGAGATCGCCGAGCTTCTTGGCGTCTCGAAGAGCACCGTACACTCCGACTTTCAGTTCGCCCGAGCGTGGTTGCTCGACGAGCTGATCGGAGAGGGTTTTGATGATGGACCCACAGCATGACGCGCTCGCCGAGGCTTTCGCGCGATTGATCGACACGCCGCCGGACCGGCGCGAGGCGCTGCTCGATGAGATCGACGACGAGCATGTGCGTCGTCGCCTTGTCCGGCTGATGAACATCGCCGCGTCCGCGACACGGGCGGGCCCGATGGCGAACGCGGCGATCGACGCGCGAAGGCGTGCGATCGATGAGGGTCAGCACGCGCCGAGCGATTCTCCGAGTTCTTCCATTGCCGGGTACACGATCGAGCGTCTTCTGGGCGAGGGCGGCATGGGTTCGGTCTTCTTGGCGACCCAAGAACGCCCCGCGCGCCGGGTGGCGCTCAAGCTCGTCAAGGCGGGGTTCGGCTCCGAGCGCGCGCTGCGTCGATTCGAGCTCGAGGCCGAGACACTCGGACGACTGCGGCATCCCGGCATCGCGCAGATCCACGAGGCCGGGTTGCACGAGGGACGCCCGTTCTTCGCGATGGAGTTCGTCGATGGCTCCACGCTCACCGAGTACGCGGATCGCCAAGGACTCGGGACACGCGAGCGACTGAGGCTCATCGCCCAGGTGGCGGCCGCGGTCCAGCACGCGCACCAGCAGGGTGTGATTCACAGAGATCTCAAGCCGGCCAATATCCTCGTGACCGAGATCGAGACCGATCGGGGGCGCGCCTCGCAGCCCAAGGTGCTCGATTTCGGCGTCGCCAAGGTCACCGAGTCCGACATCCTCGCGACGACCATGCAGACCGACATCGGCCAGCTCGTCGGCACGATTCCGTACATGTCGCCCGAGCAGGCTGGCGGGGACCCCGCCGCGCTCGACACGCGTAGCGACATCTACGCGCTCGGTGTGGTCGCGTTCGAGTTGCTGACG
>JBCAXI010000419.1:0-2604 GCA_038534175.1 Planctomycetota bacterium
ACGCCGGACTCTCCGGGCACGTCACGCTGGGCGACGGTGTGATCCTCTCGGGTCAGGCCGGGGCGCACCAGCACTGCAGCATCGGACGCCTGGCGTTCTTCTCCGGCGGCGTGCAAGTCTCCATGGACGTCCCACCATTTTGCACTGTCAATGAACGCAACCGAATGGGCAGCCTCAACCTCGTGGGCATGCGGCGCGCCGGCATCCCGCGCGAGCAGATCACGCAGACGCGCCGATTCTTCCGCGAGGCGCTGGCGCCCTCGATCCCGCGCGATGAGATGCTCGGCATGCTGCAAGACCTCGCGCCGAGCTGCCCGCCGCTGGAGGAGATCCGCGTGTTCATCGAGGGATCCAAGCGCGGCGTGTGCCCCGGCACCGGACGCCCGCCGCGGATGTTCACCGCGTTCATGCGCCACGCGCGGCGCGGGCGGGCCGTGCTGCCCGATCTCGATGACGACGCCTAATGATCACCGAGGCGGACCGGGCGGGCGGTACACTCGCCCCGCGATGGACAGAACCGCCGCCAGCCTGACGCCCCGACTGCGCTTCAAGACGCTCGCCAGCGGCTCGGGTGGCAACGCGTCGATCCTCATCGCCCTGCTCGCCGATCCCGCGACCGGCGAGCGCACACGCCACACCACCCTTATCGACGGCGGCCTGCCGCCCAAGACCCTCTCCCGAGCACTCAAAGAGGCCGGCCTGCACTACCGGGATGTCGACGATGTCCTGCTCACCCATCTCGATCACGACCACGCCCACGTCGCGGCGATGACCTCCGACAAGCTCCGTGCGCCGCTTCATATCCATCGACGCCACCTGGGGCGGGCCGAACGCATGGGCCTCTTGCGCCATCCCACGCAACCCTTCGACCACGAGCCGTTCGAGCTCACGCCGCAGCTCCGCGTGTCGTCGGTGCTGCTTGACCATGACCAGCTCGGCGTGGCCGCGTTTCGAATCGACTGCGACTCGATCGGACGCAGCCTCGCGTTTGCTACCGATCTGGGACGCCCGACCCGCGCGCTCGAGCAACACCTGCGGGGCGTCGACCTGCTCGCGATCGAGTCGAACTACTGCCCGGAGATGCAACGCGCCTCGGACCGCCCGGCGTTTCTTAAGCGGCGCATCATGGACGGCGCCGGGCATCTCTCCAACGAGCAGGCCACGGGCGTCGTGCGCGCGACCCGCCCGCGCGAGCACGTCGTGTTGCTGCATCTATCGCGCCAGTGCAACACGCCAGAGCTCGCGTCGTCGGCTCACGACGGCGCGTCATACCAGCTCACGCTGACACACCAGCGCGAGCCAACACCATGGATCGACCTGCCCGCTCGCGCGCCGCGGCAGCTCCCACGGGTCGCCTCGATGCGCCAGGGCCTGCTCTTCGGGGCGACCACCGCGTGAGCGATCCACCCGCCGAGATCGAGTCGGAGCCCGCGGGCGAGCCCGGGCCGAGCGAGACGCGGACCATCAAGCCGCGCGCGATCACACCCGTCGCGCAAGACGACCAGCGCCACGCGACCCGGCGTGTGTCCAAGTGGCTCCGCTCGGGCGCGGCGATGGTCGGGCTTCGTCCGCGCGTCGTGGTCGATGGCGTGCGATACCGCGAGTGCACGCCCGAGTCGCTCCGACGCGCACTGGCGCCCAGAGGGCGAGGGTGGAAGGAGTACGACGTGCGCTTCCCGCGCGCCAAGGGCATGCGGATCCGCGCGCAGCCGACCCGGGTCTATGCGGACATCGCCGGGCCGGTGCGCACGCGGGTGTACGAGCGTCTGTCGCGAGACGTGAGACCGGGCGAGCGTGTGCTTGATCTCTGCGCCGGAACGGGCGACGGCGCCGCGTCGCTGGCCAAACGCGTCGGGCCCTCGGGCGCCGTAGTCGCGCTCGAGACCGACCACGAGTCCATCCGTTTCGCACGCCGGCGCCACGCCCATCCGAACGCCGCGTTCGAGTTCGGCGCGATCGACGCGCTGCAGGGCGAGCTCGACCACTCGTTTGACACCTTGGTCGTGGTCGATCCGCCTCTCGCGATCGACGAGGACGATGCGGACGTGCGCGCGGGCGACGAGGAGCGGGCCGTCGCGTGGCTCGCGGATCTCTGGCGTCTCGTCGCGCCGAACGGGCGCCTCGCGATCGCCGCGGCCGAGCCGGGCGACACGCCGCCGCCCGTGCTGTGGCGACCCAACAACACACTCCCAGCGGGCGAGCTCGACCGTCTGATCGAGCGCGCCTGCGGCGTCGACGCCTCCAACCCCTCGATCGTTGATGTCGCCGAACTCAGCGGGCGCTCGCTCCGCATCGTTA
The DNA here is from genome assembly GCA_038534175.1 of Planctomycetota bacterium. Classification (GTDB taxonomy): domain Bacteria; phylum Planctomycetota; class Phycisphaerae; order Phycisphaerales; family UBA1924; genus JBCBZM01. The sequence continues at coordinate 2,299 of JBCAXI010000419.1, forward strand.
CGAGGCACCGCCCCGAATCCCGTCCCGTGGGGAACGCGCCGCCTTCGACGCCTCCACACGGCTGAGCGACTCCACCCGACACCACCCCTCCAGCCAGCCGAGCCGCTCGGCGACGCGGATGCGTCGGCGTGTCGGACGCAGGTCGGTCAGCCGCGACTTCCAATACAGAGCCGCGGCACGGCGGCGCTCGCGCTCGATCTCCCGCTCGTTGAGCCGCCCACCGGCGCTGAGCCATCGCAGAATCGGCTCGCTGCGCTTGATGCTGCGTCGCATCGTCGCGAGCGAGCGCACGGTCTGGCGATCGGC
>JBCAXI010000420.1:0-2602 GCA_038534175.1 Planctomycetota bacterium
GCCGTGACAACGTCGCCCCGGCACAGCACCACCGCGCGCTCCACAATGTTCTGCAGCTCGCGCACGTTGCCCGGGTACGGATACCGGCGCAGCAGATCGATCGCCCCGGCGTCGAAGCCCGACACCGCCTTGCCCATCTCGCTCGAGTATTGCTGCAAGAAGTGCTCGCACAGCATCGGGATGTCCGCCACCCGCTCACGCAGCGGCGGACACTCCACCTTCACCACGTTGATGCGGTAGTACAGGTCCTGCCGGAATCCGCCCTCGGCGACCAGATCCTCCAGCGGCTGGTTCGACGCCAGGATCACCCGCACGTCCACCTCGATCGTGTCCGTCGAGCCCACCGGCTCGAATCGGCGCTCCTGCAGCACGCGCAACAGCTTGAGCTGCATGCCCGGCGAGGCCGAGTTGATCTCATCGAGAAAAAGCGTCCCGCCGTCCGCGGCGAGAAACCGCCCGACCTTGTCCGCGTGCGCGCCCGTGAACGCGCCCCGCACGTGCCCGAACAGCTCGGACTCCAGCAGCGTCTCGGGGATCGAGCCGCACGAGATCTCGACGAACGGCTCGCCCTTCCTCGGCGAGTGCTCGTGGATCGCGCGCGCGATCAGGCTCTTGCCCACGCCTGACTCGCCCGTCATGAGCACGGTCGTGCGCGACGGCGCCACCGCCTCGATCAGCTCATAGATCCGGCGCATGCGATGATCGCGCCCGACGATCGCGCCCAGCCCGAAGCGATCCGTGAGTTGGCGCCGGAGCGTGCGATTCTCGGCCATCACCGACTGCTGGCGCGCCGCCCGTTCGAGCGCCACGCCCAGCTCTTCGTCAACGATCGGCTTGGTCAGGTAGTCCACCGCGCCGCGCCGCAGCGCCTCGACCGCGGACTCGATCGTGCCGTAGCCCGTGAGCATGACCACCGCCACACCCTCGTGCCGCTCGCGGATCGAGGCGAGCAGCGACAGCCCGTCGCCGCCCGGCATCGACACGTCCGTGAGAACGATCTGGATGGGCTTGGGCGGGCGGCTCGGCCCCTCACCTTCCGACTCGGCCGACGCGAGGATCTCGAGCGCCTCCCGCGCCGACGCGGCGGTCGCGGTCTCGTAGCCCTCCTCGGCGAGGTGGTCCGCGAGCGACTCGGCCACGATCGGATCGTCGTCTACCACGAGCAAGCGCAGACGCTCTCCGCCGGATTGGTCTCGGGTTCGGCCCATTATGCGATCAGCGCTCCTCACGCCCGAGCGAGGCGTGCCGCTCTGTCGGCAACGGGTAGCTCACGCGAAGCGTCGCGCCCGGGCGCGGGCGTCCCATGCGGTCGGGTCGCGGGTTGAGCTCGATCACGCCACCAAGCTCGCGCACCACCGACCGCGCGAGCGACAGACCGATCCCTTGGCCCTCGGGTTTGGTGGTCACGCCGTGGTCGAACAGCCTCGGTGTCGGCGTGCTCGGGGGCGGGCCCACGCCATCGTCGCGAATCTCAATCACCATCCGCTGGCCCGATTCACCCGGCAACGGCTCTTCCGGCCGCACGAGCACCTCGATCTCGCCCGCCCTGGGGCTCGCCGGATCGCGCTTGCACGCCAGCTCGATCGAGTCCACCGCGTTCCACAACGCGTTCAGCACGACCGTGTAGATCGGCCCGGCCATCGCTTGGCCCGCGGGCGCGGCCAGCTCAACGCTCAGCCGCACACCACGCTCCTCGGCGATCGGTCGCACCACGTCCATCGCGTGCGCCACCGCCTCCTCGGTCGTGACCGGCGTGCTCGGCCCGAGCAGACTGGTCCCGATCGCCGAGACGGCCGGGCGCATCGACGACGTCACCAGATCCGCCATCCGGGCCAACGAGGTCTGGACGACGTCAATCCGTCGGAGCGCCTCGCCGAGCTCGCCGCTCTGCGTCTCCCCGGCGTGGGCCGAGCGATCCACCGCTCGCCGAGCCAGCTCCAGCGTCCGCAGCGAGCCGTCGAGCAGATTCCCCATCTCGTGCGTTAGCACCGCCAGGCGGTCGAGCACGTACGGGGCGTCCGCGGCGTCGGGTGGGCCGCCAGCGGCACCGCCCTCGAAACGAAGCGGGCTCCACCCGCTCCCCAGTGATTTCTTTGGCCCCTCGCCTTGCGGCTCCGGGCCCGGGTTGGCACTTTCAGGATGCGTCATCGCAACGGGTATCGGCCAACCGCCGCTTCGAATCAAGCAGATGTTGCCCCACAGGAACACTTCCCGGTCCAAGCGGGGATGCTCGCACGCAACACCACCCGATTCTGACGCCCGATAACCACCGATCAACACACCCGAGCCCCCGGAGACTCAAGCCGAGCCCCTCGTCTGTCGGTGGTTCTGGTCAGTCCAGACCGAGCGCCGCCGCGTCGCGATCAGACAGCATCCCGCCGTCCGAGCGTGCCCGAACCGTGCCGTCCCGCTTCCACGATCGGTCACATCGCGGTGCCTCGCGCAGATCTCGCACCGAGACCTCCGAGCCACCCACCTCCACGCGTGACACGCCCAACAGGTCGGCCAGGTCCACCGGGTCGAACCCCTCGGCCAAGCCGTCCCAGGATGGCAGCGTCACGCCCGCGTCGAGAGGATTGTCGAGCTCGGCGTTCGAGCGGAA
>JBCAXI010000421.1:0-2584 GCA_038534175.1 Planctomycetota bacterium
GCCTCGCAGAGTGTGCTCAACATCGCCGAGACCACCGGCGTGGGGAGCGAGCTCGCCGAGATCGAACGCAACGGCGATACGGATCTGTTCCGCTTCTCGCCTCCCGCGAGCGGCCAGGTCACCATCAACGCCACCGCCACTGCGGACAGCTCGCTGCTGCCGCGAGTGCGTGTGTTCGACACGAACATGGTCGAGCTCACCGACGCCTTCCTGGGTGGGCAGACGGACACCGGCACGAGCGCGTCGACCGCGGTTATCCCGCTGGCGTTGCGCAACCAGGACCTGTTCGTTGTTGTCCAGCGTTCGGTCGCCCCGGGTGTCGCCGCGACGCGGGTCGGAGAGTACACGCTCACGGTCACCGCGCCCCCGGTGGACGACCACGCGAACATCACCGAATTCGACCTCGCGAGCCTGATCATCATCAGCCCGGCGACGGGCGAGGGCGCCGTGGGCGAGCCGACGCTCGGCGCCGCGGACAACCCGCAGATCAACCCGGCGTTCGAGACCGACCTCTTTAGCTTCACCACGCTGGAGGACGGCGACGTCACGATCACGCTGACAACACTGGGCGGTGCGCCGTTCCGCGGCGACCTCGTCGTCTTCGACGCCGACGAGAACCAGATCGCGACGGCCACGGCCGCCAGCGCGGGCGACGTCGTCACCATCACGCTCTCCGACGCGATCACGGGCTCGTTCTTCCTGCTCGTCAGCGACGCCGGCCAGAGCATCACGGGCGAATACGAGCTCAAGATCGCCAGCCCCATTCCCATGGGCACGGGTCCCGGCGGCGGTGGAGGCGGCGATGGCCCCGAGGACGACGTCGACTTCAACAACCCCATTGCGGTCCCGCTCGCCTCGCAGAACGGCGACGGCGACCTTGAGGGCTCCATCGACGAGCCGGGCGATCGCGACCTGTTCATCTTCACCGCGCCCGCCGACGGGCGGGTATTCGTCCAGGTCACCACCCCCTCGGGCTCCCTGCTTGACGCGTCGGTCACCGTGTTCGATGAGGCCAATGAGGATGACGACTCGATCGTCCTGTTCGACGCCTCGGGCGTGCCCGGCGCCACCGCCAACGGCTCGTTCGACGGTGTCGGCGGCACGACGTACTACATCATCGTCGACGGCATCGGCGCGGGAACCGGCTCCTACACCGTTCGCATCGACGCCTCCCCCGAGACGCACTTCCTCTACTACCCCGAGGGCTTCACCAGCCCCACCATCAATGCGTTTGTCTCCATCGCCAACGCCAACGAGTTTGACGTCAGCTACACGGTCATCGCCCGGTACGAGACGGGCGAACGCGACCAGATCCTTCGCACCGGCTCGCTGGCCGCGGGGCAGCGCGGCGGGCTCGATCTCAGCCGCGGAACCGACGGCAGCCCCGTCAACCTTCGACCGGGCGCGCCGTTCTCCATCGAGATCCAGTCCGACGGCCCCCTCGGCGCGACGCTCGCCCACTACGACTTCGGTGCCACGCTCGGCGACGCCTTCACCGACCAGCCCGGCGAGGACTGGGTCTTCCCGCGTCTTGAGCGCACCAGCGGCGTCAACTTCGACTTCGTGCTGTTCTACAACCCCAACCCGTTCGACGTCACGGTCTCGCTCACCGGCTACGACGCCGGCGGCAACGCCGTCACCATCGAGCGTGAGGTCGAGGCCTTCCGTCGCGGCGGGTACAACCTCGACACCATCACGCAATTCCCCACCGGCATCTTCTCGGGCGTCCTCACCGCCGAGGCGACCGACGACGCCAACGACTCGAGCTTCATCGGCGTCGTCTCCTCGCTCAGCCACTTCGATCTCGGCGCCACCTCGGGCTTCGCCTCGCTCGGCGACGCCTCGGGCGGCTCGACGAACGGCGCCCTCACGAGCATCGAGAGCGGCTCGGCCATCAACTCCGAGGTCGTGTTCTTCAACCCCAACGACACCAACACGACCATCACGCTCCGCGGCGAGTATCTGCGGGTCGATCTGCCCGACCTGCTCCGCGTCATCGAACTCGAGCCGCGCGAGACGCTCGTGCTCAGCGGCCCCGCGATCGGCCTGGCGCCGAACCAGCCGGCGGGCATCGCCTACTCCGCTTCGGGGCCCATCAGCGTGCTCGGCGTGGAGAACCAGTTCGGCGACGCCAACAGCGTCGACGCGGCCTCCGAGGCCTCGCAGATCTTCTTCTTCGGCGACGCGTTCATCGCCGCCGACTTCGCGGGCGACCTCTACTTCGAGACCCTCAACTTCTACAACCCCGCCGCCCAGCCGCTGGACGTCGAGGTTGAGCTGCTGTTCTTCAACGATCCCAACCCCACCACCGTGACCGTCTCGCTCAACGGGGGCGGATTCGGAGAGCTCGTCCTCCACGAGCTGCCTGAGATCGTCGATCGCGGCGGGCTCGTGGCGTACTCGATCCAGGTCTCCGCGTCGCGGCCGTTCGTCGTCTCGCTCGAGCACTACGACCTGTTCCTGCTCGGCGGCTGGCAGACCCTTGGTGCCCCGGTGGGGCTCTCCAACCCGATCGCCAGCGTGCTCGCCTAGATCGGCGAGATCGGCGAGGCGTCAACCCAACACCCCGTCAGCGGCGTCGATC
>JBCAXI010000422.1:0-2579 GCA_038534175.1 Planctomycetota bacterium
TGAGGCCTGGGGTGACGTGCTTGCCCTGTGCGTCGATGACGCGGGCGCCGTTGGGAAAGGCGGGGGCGGCGGGGTCGAGCGCGCGCCCGACATGGACGATTTTGCCGTTGCTCACGATCAACAGGCCGTTCTCGATGACGCCGTCGGGTCCGGAGGTCCAGATGGTGGCGCCGTTGACGACGACGGTCTCTTGTTGCGGCAGGGCGTTGCGGGCGTAGGGGCCGAAGGGGTAGCCGTAGGACTCGGGTACGTCTGACGCATCATCGGTTGGCGTGCCGTCTTCTTCTTTGGGTTCGAGCGGCGCGGTCTTGGTCGCGGTCCAGGCAAACTGCGATTGATCGGGCGCGACGCCGATGCCGGTCATCGTGCCGTTGACGAGCGTTCCCGAGACGAGGTACGAGCCGGAGCCGTCATCGTCGTCATCGACGATCCAGGAGATGCGGTTGCCGTCCATCGCGACGTTTCGGCCCTTGGATTCGGCTTGGTCGTCGCCCTCGCCCTCGATGTTGGTGATGCTGTCGCCGTCGATCGTGGCCTGCATCTCGAAGCCGCCACCAACGACCTGGATCGTCCATGTGCCGTCGAAGACGTGGGACTCGATCGTGCTGATCTCATGTCGGCGTCCGTCGATCCAGAGGTCGGTGGGCTCGAAGTCCTTGTCGCCGAGGGGTGCCTTGCTGATGACGAGGCTGGCGATTTTGCCCGGCTCGACGGCGCCGAGGCGATCGGTGATGTCGAGGATCTGCGCGGGCGTGGTGGTGAGCGCGGCGAGCGCTTGGTCGGCGGTGAGGCCGTGCTTGATGGCCTCGGCGAGATGCTTGTGGAACTGGCCCCGCTTGGTCACCTTGCTGGTGGTGATGGCGACGCTGGCGCCGGCGTTGACGAGGCGGCGGGCGTTGGTCGGCGCCTGCTCCCAACGCATGAGCGCGCCGAGGGCGATCGCGTCGGCCTTGCCGGGGCTCGAGACGTCGGGCTTCTTGGGGTGGCGCAGCGGGACGATGATCGGGTGGCCCAGTTTGGTGATCGCGTCGAGCGTGCGGAACTCATCGCCCGTGCCGACGAGCACGGCCTTGCGGCTCGCCTCGGTGGCCACGTCATCCGCGAGGAGCGACATCAGCTCGTGCGTGGTGTCGAAGAAAAACGGCGTGTTCTTGTCGGCGAGCGTGTCGAGGCAGTTGGGCTCGGTGTCGTGGCTCGACTGCCAGTCGGCGTCGGAGAGCGACTGACGCATGAGCGCCATGACGCCGGGGACGGAAGTCGGGTAGACCGCGTCGGCCCAGCCGGACCGGTCGAAGCCCATCGCGTGGAAGGCGCGGGCCTTGTACACGGGCGGCTCGCCCTGGCCGGTCTGCTCGAAGTCCTTGGCCGTGGAGACGACGGCGCCCATGCCGCGGAAGACGCCGCTGTTGGGGCTGATGGCGGCGGCGGCGAAGCCGAGCTCGCGGAGCGACTCGGCCGTGCCGTTGTCGAGGCCCTCGCCCGCGAGCGCGTCGCGCTGTGGCGTCACGCGGTTGCACCAGTGCACCCCGGGGCTGTCGGCGTTGGGCTTGGGCGCGTCGACGCCGACCCAGGCGTCGATGAATCCGGCGTAGAGATGATGTCCGGAGTAGTCGTGGACCTGGGCGCCGCGAGTGTCGCCGGCGGTCGGGGCGCCGGAGCGGACGGAGACGATCGTGCCATCGGCGATGACGACCGAGGCGTTGTTGATCGTCTGGCCCGGGCGGGTGTGGACCGTGGCGCCGGTGAGGACGTGGCGCGAGGGGTTGGCGATGACGGGGCCGTTGAAGGGCTCGGTGACCGGCGTGCGGTCGGTGGTGCCGGTGATCGCGGCCAGTGTGGTGGCGGCCACGGCAGCGATGGTGACGGCGGCGGTACCGCCGAGCGAGCGAACAAACTTGGGGATATGCATGTCCGAATCGTAGCGAGAGCGCGGGGGTTTCCCCAAGTGCGTCATCCTGGCGGATTGGGTCGGGGCGGCGCGACGGCCGAGTTGGAGCACGCACGACGTGCCCTTCCTCGCTGCGCTCGTCAGACCACGGCACCCATACGATCTCGTGTGTGGGGCAAGGACAGGAGCGGGCGATGGCGGATCGACTCAAGGGCAACGTCGTGGTCGGGCAGGCCGGAGGGCCCACGGCCGTGATCAACCAGTCGCTGGTCGGCGTGGTCGAGGGCGCGCGACGCCATCTCGTCGCCACGGGCGCGGCGCCGAAGGTGCTCGGCATGCGTCACGGCGTGCGCGGGCTGACCGAGGACAACCTGGTCGATCTCACCGACCTGCCGCAGGAGCGGCTGGATCGGCTGGCGATGTCGCCCAGCGCCGGGCTCGGCTCGACGCGCGACAAGCCGGACGGCGCGTATTGCGAGCGCATCCTCGAGGCGTGCAAGCGGCACGACGTGCGCTACTTCTTCTACATCGGCGGCAACGACAGCTCGGACACCTGCCGCATCGTCAACGAGCTCAGCGATCAGGCCGGCTACGAGATGCGCTGCTTCCACGTGCCCAAGACCGTGGACAACGACCTGCCGGTGAACGACCACACGCCGGGCTTTCCATCGGCGGCGCGGTTCGTCGCGAC
>JBCAXI010000423.1:0-2565 GCA_038534175.1 Planctomycetota bacterium
GTGGTCGAGCGCGATTGTCGGCGAGCGTGCGTCGGCGGCTGCATCACGAGTTCTGGCCCGCGTGGGTGCTGTACCTGCCGCTGCTGCCGTACTTGCTGTGGTTGGCGGTCAGGCATCGGGGGCTGCTGGCGTTCACGGCGGCGAATCCTGGCGTGCCCGCGGGGGGTGGGCTTGTGGGTGAGAGCAAGCGTGCGATTCTGAGCGGGCTGCAGGCGAGCGGGCCGGGTCGGGCGGCGGTGCTCGCGTTCGAGTCGATCGGCGCGGAAGGGGCCGCGGAGCGTCGCGCGGGCGCGGCGGCGCGGGCGGTCGGTGCGCGGCCGGAGCTCGGCGGCTGGCCGGTCGTGATCAAGCCCGACATGGGATGGCGCGGCGCGTCGGTGCGCGTGTGCCACGACGAGAGCGACGCCGAGCGGTTCTTTGCCTCGATCGATCGGCCGGCGATCGTGCAGCGGTTCCATGCCGGGCCGGGCGAGGTGGGGGTGCTGTGGATCCGCGACCCCGCGAGCGTGCGCGACGAGGGTCGGCGCCCCGCGGGCTCGATCTACGCGATCACGCTCAAGCACTTTCCGAGCGTGGTGGGGGACGGGCGGCGGACGCTCGAACGCCTGGTGCTCGATGATCGGCGGCTTCGCATGCAAGAGCGAGCGTTCGCCGAGCGGCACGACGAGCGATGGCGCGAGGTGCTGCCCGAGGGCGAGCGTCTGCGGCTGGTCAACGCGGGCAACCACTACCAGGGGTCGCGATTCACCGACGGCGCCCATCTCATCACGCCCGAGCTGGAGCGAGCGATCGACGAGATCGCGTCGGGATACCGCGGGCCCAATGGGGCGCCGCTCGACTTCGGGCGGTTCGACATCCGCTACGCCGATGAGGACGGGCTTCGCGCCGGGCGCGGGCTGGGAATCGTGGAGCTCAACGGCTCCACGAGCGAGGCGACGAACATCTACGACCCGGGCCGGTCGACTTGGTGGGCGTACGGGGTGCTGTTTGGGCAGTGGCGCCGGCTGTTTGAGCTGGGTGCCGCGCGTCGGCGTGCGGGTGGTCGGGCGATGCGAGCGCACGAGCTGGTCGCGATGCTGTGGGGGTACTGGCGTCGCCCTCGGGCGCCCGCTGATTCGGACTGACCGGGTGGCCCCGATCAGAGTGATGGTTGGGGCCAACACGAGCGGATGTGGCGTGCGGCAGATGGTGGTGTGTGTGTGGTAGAGGGCGAGTGGTGGGCGCGTCAGCTACCATCCGCCCATGGCCCACATCACCGTGTTTGAGTTCGACGACTGGCGCACCTCTGGCCGCATTGGCGCGACGCTTCGCGACCACGGCTTCCGCTTGGACGTGCGTCGCCCGGACCGCGACGGCGTGGACGCCGTGCCGGGTGATCTGGACAACATCGGTGGTCTGCTCGTCATGGGCGGCGCTCAGAACGTGGACGAGGGGCACGCGTGGCTCTCGCCGCTGGGCGAGCTGATTCGCGGTGCCCACGAGCGTGAGCTCCCCGTCATCGGCGTCTGCCTGGGCGCTCAGATCATCGCGCAGGCCCTGGGCGGCTCGGTCGCAAAGGCCGACACGCCCGAGGGCGGCTTCGAGCCCGTAACGATCAACACCACGGGACAGGTTGACACGATGCTGGCCGGCGTGCCCTGGACAACGCCGCAACTGTGCTTCCATGCCTACGAGGTCACTGAGCTGCCCGCGGGCGCCACGAGTCTGGCGTCGAGTGCGAGCTGCAAGCACCACATCTTCCGCGCCGGCATCCGCACGCTTGGGCTGCAGTCGCACCCCGAGGTGGTGCAAGACGACCTGCACACGTGGGCGCACAACCACGCCGAGTTTCTGCGCGGCATGGGCAAGTCGCCCGAGGACGTGCTGCGTGAGGGCGAGGCACACTTCCATCGCTTCGCGCGGGCGGCCGACCGCTTGTGTGTGAACCTTGCGAACTTTGTCTTCCCGTTCGATCGACTGCTGGCCGTGTAAGCGTGGGGTCGCGGCTCAAGATCGAGGTTCCGAGGGACTACGTCCTCTCGCGCGACGTCTGCTCCTACGGCTACTTTCTGCTCGCGCCGAACCACTGGGACGTGAAAGCCCAGCGATTCCATCGCGTGTTCGATCTGATCGATGGGCCGACGAGGTGCGCGATCTCACAGCCGGGGGATGGTAAGAAGCGAGGCCAGCCGCTGGCGGTTGTGTTCGATCGGGCGCTCGCCCGTGCCGAGCAGGCGGAGGTTCGGCCGTTGATCGCGCGCATGCTGCGGCTCGACGAGGACGCGGGAACCATCGCGGCGTATCACAAGCTCGACCCACGATGGAAGAAGGCCGGACGCGGGCGCCTGCTGCGCTCGCCTACGCTGTTCGAGGACATCGTGAAGACGGTCACGAGCTGCAACGTGCAGTGGCCCAGCACCGTGCACATGAACAAGCGGTTGTGCGAGGTGGTCGGGCGTGGCGGCGCGTTTCCGACACCCGCCAAGATCTCGCGCACACGCCCGTCCACGCTGCGGGGGCGCTGCCGGGTGGGGTATCGCGACGCGCGGCTCGTTGAGTTGGCTAAGCGGTACCACCGCGGCGAGA
>JBCAXI010000424.1:0-2560 GCA_038534175.1 Planctomycetota bacterium
CCGCCGACGCCGGCGACACCGAGGGCGAGCCTGTGGCCGAGGCCAGCACGCTCGACGACCGCGTCGAGCTCACGCCCGAGCTCGTCGCCGAGCTGCGCGACGCCGGGGTGAACAACGTGCGCGTCAAGAAATTCAGTTTCGCGCGCTGGCGCGGCGCCTGGTGGTTCATCGGCTCGGCGGTCGGGCTCGTTGGCGGCGCGCTGCTGGTGCGTCGCGAGACCGCCCGAGAGATCGCCGCGATGCGCGACGCCGAGGACGCCGACACGCTCTCGCCGAGCGTCGCGGTGGGCGTCATCCGCGACACGCTCGCCGACCTCAGCCGTGTCATCGACGACACGCCCAACGCCGAGCGTCAGAACGCGGCGATCGTCGCGTCTCTGGGCGAGCTTCAGCAAACAGCGGTCCCCGCGATCGTTGAGGCCCGCACGAGGCTCGTCGCCGAGATGGGCCTTGGCCGATACGCCCAGTTCATGGACTCGTTCAGCGCGTGCGAGCGGCAGATCAACCGGGCGTGGTCCGCCGCGGCGGATGGCGTCGCCGAAGAGGCCACCTGGTGCGTGTTCCGCGCCCAGGAGCTCCTCGAAGAGGTCGAGTCCAAGCTCCCTGAGCCTCCGCCCCCTTCGAAACTCGCACCCGCCACAACACCGGCTCTGAGCGAATCGCCCCCGCCGATCGGCGCCGCGATCGCGACCACCGGCTCGGCGGCGACTGGCTTGGCGGCGACCGGATCGGCGGCGACCGGATCGGCGGCGACCGGCGCGGGCATCGCGATGGCCGATCCCACACCCCTGTCCGACCTCCAACCCGACCCCCAGCCGGACCCCGGGCCCCAATCGCCTGCTCCAGAAACGGGCGACGATCCGCTGGCCGAGATCGGCATCGAGTTCCGCAAGGAATCGCGGCGGCCCACGGGCGTCGATCCGTACTCGGTCGAGGAGCTGGCAAGCGAGAGCGACGCGCCCTCAAGCGATGACGAGGACGACGAGGGCCCGCAGGGCGGACCCAAGCTCGAGTTCTGATCCTGCATGCTGATACGGAAGGCCGCGCGGGCCGACGGCTGGACGATCGCGACGGCGCTTACTTCGGCTCTTCTGCCGGGGCGTCGGTCGGCGTCCGGTCGTATTGCACCGGCGGCGGCAACTCGGCCCCCTCGGCGATCAGATCCGCGTGCAGCCCCCGCCCGCCGATGGACGGATCGGGCGACGCCTCGGACGCGAGCTTGACGTTGATCTTCTCCAGCACACTCTCCATGTAGGGGCGTCCCTGGAGCGTCAGCCCGTCCAGCGACGCCTGGAGCCGCTTGTGCACCACGTCGTGCCGATGACCGAGCAGCACGAGTTGGTCCATCACGGTGCGATAGATCTGCTCCTCGGGCATCACGAAGCCGCTGCGCACCGTGGGGTGCATCACGTCCACCGGCGGGGCGTCGATCTCCTCGATCAAGCGGTCGACGAACACCATGTCGCCGCTGGCGGTGTACGCCTCGCCCATGAACCGCGTGACCACGTCGCGATCGATCGCCTCCTCACGCAGCTCGCCCGGCTCGGTCGTCAGAAAGTGATTGACCGTGTCTTGCTGGTCCTCGGGCAGCTCGGCCCGCAGACGCTCGAAGTACGGCTTGGCCTCGTCCACGCCGCTCCACCAGATCGAGTTCCACAGCAGGTACCGCTCGACCTCGGTTCCGTTCTTCAGCTCGGTGTGCCAGACATCGATGTACTCGGGGTTCTTCTTCACGATCTCACGCCCGAACGCGCAGCACATCGCGAAACCCACGCCGCTGCCGATGCGGCCCTGCTCGACCTGCGTGCGGAGAAACGCGGGGAAGTGGATCGGATCGGGTTGCTGGTAGTAGTACTCGGCCCACGCGTCCATCTCGTACACGGACTTGAACCGGTTCTTCGACGGCTTGGGTGCCTCGGCGGCGGCGTCGGCCGAGAACACCGACTCGTTCTGGGCCTGCGCGACCGCCAGGCCAGGCGCGGCCAGCCCCACTAGCGTCACCAGACGAACCAAACCACCGCGGACAGAACGGGCACAGGCCATGGGAAGTCTCCAGTCGAGATCGGGCTCGGCCAGCACGCCGAGGACCCGAAAGCATCGGGGTCTCGAACTGTACAGATCGACACCCGCGACCGGGATACTGAATCGCGAGTCCGAAGCACACCCGTTACGGCCCCGTCACCCGGACGCCGCCCAAAGCCTCACGATTCAACGCGCCGCGTCAGTGGCTGGGGCCTGGGACTGGACCCGGACTGGGTCCGATCATCCGCCCACGCGGACGCCCACGGGCTGCGGGCGCAGCTCGTGGTTGGGCTCGAGCGCGAGCCCGAGCGGGATCCGCTTGCCACCGGGCCCCTTGGGCGGGATGCCCTCCTCGTCGATGTGGCGCTGGATCGCCATCACGCCCTCGATGAGCTGCTCGGGCCGCGGAGGGCAGCCTGGCACGTACACATCCACCGGGATGAACTGGTCGCAGCCCTGCACGGTCGCGTAGGTGTCGAACACGCCGCCAGTCGAAGCGCAGGCGCCCATCGAGATGACCCACTTGGGCTCGGTCATC
>JBCAXI010000425.1:0-2548 GCA_038534175.1 Planctomycetota bacterium
GTTCAACTTCACCACCCCGCTGACCCTCATCGACCTGCGCGACACCAAGCAGCCGCTGCTCAAGGAATTGCAGCGGCGTGCGCCCGGCACATACAACCACTCGCTGAACGTGTCGTCGATCGCCGAGGCCGCGGCCGACGCGATCGGCGCCGACCCGCTGCTGACGTACGTCGGCGGGCTGTACCACGACCTCGGGAAGATGAACAAGCCCGAGTACTTCGTCGAGAACCAATCGGGCGGGCCGAGCAAGCACGACAAGCTGGCGCCGGCGATGTCGCTGCTGGTGATCATCGGGCACGTGAAGGACGGGCTGGAGATGGCGCGGGCCAACGACCTGCCGCGCCCGCTGCACCACTTCATCGACGGGCACCACGGCACCACGCTGGTCGAGTACTTCTACCACCGGGCCAAGACGCAGGCCGAGGAGGCCGAGGCCTCGGGCGACGACGCCGAGATCCCCGAGGAGCTCGAGTACCGCTACCCCGGCCCGCGCCCGCAGACCAAGGAGGTCGCGATGCTGATGCTGGCCGACGCGGTGGAGAGCGCGACGCGGGCGATGCCCGAGCCGACGCCCAGCCGCATCGACCAGCTCGTGCGCGACCTGGCCCGCAAGCGCCTGCTCGACGGGCAGTTCGACCAGTGCGACCTGTCGTTTCGCGAGCTGAGCCTCGCGGTTGAGGCGATCAGCAAGACCGTCGCGAGTATCTACCACGGCCGCATCGCCTACCCGGGCGGCGACAGGGCCAAGGACAAGAGCGAGGCGCGGGACAGCGGCGAGGAACAGAAGCGCGCGTGAGCGGAGGCCGACGATGTGGTGGCGGCGATCGAAGCCCGAGACCGTCGACCCGGGCGTCTGCTGGACGTGCGGCTACTCGATCGAGGGGCTGACGGACGAGCCGTGCCCGGAGTGCGCCACGCCCGTCGCGTGGTCGCGCGAGGGCTTCCGCTTCGAATCGATGTCGCCAACCCATCGTCGACGCGCGCGGCTCGCCTATCGGTGCTTGCAGGCCGGGCCCGGCTCGTTTCTGATCGCGTTGTTAACGGCGATGGCGGGCGGCATGCTCGATGTCGCGTTCGGGCTAGCTTCGGTTGGCGTCATTTGGTTTGTCGCGGCCGGCGTCCTCGTGTTGCTCGGCGTGGTCGCTTCGGTGGTGGGACTGTGGCTGGCGCGCTGGGGTTGGCAAGACGCGCCGGCGCCTATCTCAATGCCATTCGATACACGCTCCGGGAGCGTGGCCTACGCGATCGTCGCAGTCGTGTTGGTTGTTCTGGGGAGCACACCGGCCACCGAAGCGGCCTGGAGCCTGACCTGGCTGGACGTGCTGATCGCGGGCGTCCTGGGCGCCGGCATCGCGTGGGTCGGATGGACGATGTTCACGGCTGTCACGTTCATGGAACGCCGCTGGTCGCCCTCGACGCGACGACGTGTGTGGCCGCTCTGGACGCTCTTTGTGTTCGGCGTTGGACTCTCGGCCGGGTCCGATCTGCTTGGGTTCGATGATCTATTGATGCCGGAGTACGCCCGCGGCGCGATCGGCATCATCACGCTCGTCGGGTGGTTGATGCCGCTGCTCTACGCCAGCCGCGCGGGCGAGATCGCCAAGCGGCTCGCCAAGGCCGAGAAAGCCGCGAGCTCAGAATGACCCAAACCGCTCCCGCATCCCCGCGTTGAACGCCGACGTGCCGCCGGGGGGCACGCTTAGGTGCGTCCACTCGCGGCCGGCGCGCAGCACCAACATCTTCGCGAAGGTCACGATCTGCCCGGAGTGGTAGCCGTAGTGATCGATCTGACGCGTGACGGCCCGCGGCACGCTGTGCGGCTCGCCGCGGATTGTGATCGTGCGTGCGAGGTCCCCGGGTGTGAGCGCCGCCATCGCGCCGAGCACGAGCGACCAGCCGCCCTCCCACGCCTCCATCAGCTGAGCGCGCGGGATCGATGGATCGACCGCGAATTCCGACTCGCGATCGCGGCCCGGCTTCTCGCCGTCGGTCGTGAGCCAATCGGTCCAGCGCGAGCGCATGCCCCCTGCCATGTGCCGGATGATGACCGAGACCGCGTTCACGCTCGGCGCCGGCGGCTCGTGCAGCTCGGCGTCGGAAAGCTGGGCCATCGCGCGCTCGGCGCGGTCCTTCTGCTTGGCGAAGATCTCACGCCACGACTCGATGATGCGCGCCTCGGTGCTCACAACAGGCCCGCCCGCATCATCACCACCGCCACGGCCAGATAGATCACGAGCCCGCTGATGTCCATCATCGTTGCGACCAGCGGCGAGGAGATTGTCGCGGGGTCGAGGCGCATGCGCTCGAGGATCAACGGGAACATCGAGCCGATGATCACCGCCCACACCACGATCAGCACCACCGCGATCGCGACCGTCGCGCCGACCATCCACACGTTCGGCGCCTCGACCTGCGGCGTCAGGTTCCACAGCAGCACCGCGAGCATGCAGATCACCGCTAACGCGAGCCCGACACCCAGGCCGCTCACGACCTCCTTGCCCATCACCTTCGCCCAGTCTTTCGGCGCGAGCTCACCAATGGCAAGGGA
>JBCAXI010000426.1:0-2528 GCA_038534175.1 Planctomycetota bacterium
CGGTGGGTGTCGTCGCCTAGGGTGACCTGGCGCTCCTGCATCGCCTCGAGCAGGGCGGACTGGACCTTGGCGGGGGCGCGGTTGATCTCGTCGGCGAGCACGATGTTGGCAAAGATGGGGCCCGGACGGGCGCTGAACGCGCCGTCGCTGGGCGAATAGATCAGGGTGCCGACGATGTCCGCGGGGAGGAGATCCGGTGTGAATTGCACGCGGCTGAACGAGGCGTCGAGCGCACCGGCGAGCGTGGAGACGGTGAGAGTCTTTGCCAGCCCGGGCACGCCCTCGAGCAGCACATGCCCGCCGGTCAGCAGGCCGATCAGCAGGCCCTCGACCATCGCGTGCTGTCCGACCACGACCTGCGAGACGGCGTCGGTCACCGCAGCCAGATCTGCGGCGGCGGCCTCGATCTCACGAGCGAGGTCCGCCCGATCGCTCGGAGATGTGGTTGGTGATGCGGGCGCAGCGGTGTCCATGGGAGCAGTCATAGCAGAATGACAGGACGCCCGAGGCGGCCTAGGCCGTCATCGAGCGTTCCGGTGTCACACGGTTGTGACGAAAGGTCAGTGACCCAGGGCTGGTTGGCGTGGGGCGTCAGTCGGCGATCCGCGGGCCGCCGTCGGTCTCGGTCGGCGCGGGGGCGGCCTGGGGGCGCTGGATGACGATCTCGCCGTTGCGCTCCTCGTACTGGCGGATGACCTGGCCGAGGCTGATCGCGAGGCGCTTGGCGGCGGCCCAGTTCATAACGACGCGCGAGCCGACGGAGAACAGGAGCGTGGGCTGCTGGGAGCCCGGGTCCTGAACGGGCAGGTTCATACCGAAGTCGAGGACGACCTCGTCCTGGGTGGTTGAGGTGCGGATGGTGTTGGCGTAGGACGTGCCCATCTTGGACTCGTCGATGCGGAGTTGGATCTGGCGCTGGCCGCCGTCGGCTTCGGTCATGATGCTCGGTCCTTTCGTGGCTCCGACCCGGTCTCGTGTCTCCGAGTGGTCCGGAGGGGATGCTCCCGGGCCCGTTCATCGGGTGTTGGGGCCGTAAAGGTAAGGCCCGGGGCCGATTGATTCCAGTTCGAGCGGATCCGGCGGGGGGGTGACGCAGTTGATAGTGTCGGCCCGCGGTCAATCAGAGTGGGTCCTGACCCGCCCGGATCTCGGAGGCAGCCATGGCGCCGAAGGCAGGGAAGTTGGTGGTGGTCGCGAATCGACTGCCGGTGCGGCAGGTGGGGTCCGGCGGGGCTCGGAAGTGGGCGATCAGCCCCGGCGGGCTCGTGACCGCCCTGGCGCCGATCCTGCGCGATCGCGAGGGCTCCTGGGTGGGCTGGCCTGGCGAGGCGAAATCGCGCAGCGAGGCGTCACTGAGGCCATTCAAGCACGAGGGCATCCAGAACCGCCCGATCTCGCTGAGCCAGCGCGACGTGGACTCGGTGTACCTGGGCTTCTCAAATCGCACGCTCTGGCCGCTGTACCACGACGCGGTCCGCCCACCGGAGTACCACCGGCGGTGGTGGTGGCCGTACGTGGATATCAATCGCCGATTCGCCGAGGCCGCGTCGAAGAATCTGGCACCGGGCGACCAAGTGTGGGTGCATGATTATCAGTTGCAGCTGGCGCCGCAGATGATCCGTGAGCGTCAGCCGGACGCTCAGATCGGGTACTTCCTGCACATCCCGTTCCCGCCCGAGGAGCTGTTCGCCCAGCTGCCCTGGCGGACGCAACTGCTCGAGGGCCTTCTGGGCGCTGATCTCATCGGTTTTCAGACGAAGCTGAACGCGCAGAACTTCGCGCGGGCGGCGAAGAAGTTCACGTCGGCGCGCGGGAGCGACTCGACGCTCGAGTACCAGGGACGGCGCGTCCGGGTGCAGGCGTTCCCGATCTCGATCCACACGGGCGACGTGGCGGCGAAGGCGCTCGAGACCGAGACGTCGGCGCTGGCGGCGTCGTTGCGTGAACGGCTCGGCGCCGGGCGCAAGATCGTGCTGGGCGTGGATCGGCTTGATTACACCAAGGGCATCGACATCCGCCTGCGGGCGTTTGAGGAGATGCTCGAGCGGAAGGTGTGCACGACGGACGAGGTGGTGTTCGTGCAGGTCGCGGTGCCCAGCCGCGAGGCGGTGGACGACTACGCGGACATCCGCGATCGCGTGGAGCGTGTGGTCGGACGTATCAACGGCGAGCACGGCGAGGTGGGGCGCTCGGCGGTGCACTACCTGTACCGCTCGCTGCCGTTCAACGAGCTGGTGGCGTACTACCGGGCGGCGGACGTGTGCATGGTCACGCCCTATCGGGACGGGATGAACCTGGTCGCCAAGGAGTACGTCGCGACGCGGCACGACGACACGGGTGTGCTCGTGCTGAGTGAGTTCGCCGGCGCGGCCGAGGAGCTGAGGAGCGGCGCCATGCTGGTGAATCCGCACGATATTGATGGGATGGCGGCGACGCTGCACGCGGCGCTCACGCTGCCCCAGTCGGAGGCTAGGAAACGCATGCGCCTGATGCGTCGCCAGGTCGAGCGGCACGACGTGTTCGCTTGG
>JBCAXI010000427.1:0-2526 GCA_038534175.1 Planctomycetota bacterium
CCTTGGGAGCGAACGACTGCGCCACCGCGCGCAGGGCCGCGACGAGCTCGTAGTCCGCCTCGGTGGGCGCTCGCCGAAGCCGAAGATCCATGAGCGCCAGACGCGTGATCTGACGCGCCGCGATGGAGTCCAGCTCGGCCTGGGTGGCGGCCTGCATCTCCGGCCGTGATGCGGGGGCGGCGGGCTCGGTGTCCTGGTTGGACTCACCCGGCTGGGCCGAGGCCAACATCCCCATCGCGCAGACACCAATCGCCGCGGCGAGTCGTCTCATCAGGCCACTCCTATCAGCAGCTCGAGCCCCACGGCTCCGATCCAGAGGGCGCCGGCGAACACGCCCACGCCCATGATCGCCTCGATCGCTCGCACCAGCCCCCGCGGCGCGTCTGGGAAGACCCGATCCGCCACGAGGCACATGAACACGAGCTGGCCCGACGCGCCCGCGGTGAGTCCCGCGAC
Source organism: Planctomycetota bacterium (assembly GCA_038534175.1). Taxonomy (GTDB): domain Bacteria; phylum Planctomycetota; class Phycisphaerae; order Phycisphaerales; family UBA1924; genus JBCBZM01. The sequence goes on from JBCAXI010000427.1 coordinate 457, forward strand.
GCGGCAGGGGATCTCGGCGACCGGCCAGCGCGAGGCGGCATCCAGCCAAAGCCAGGCGCCCGCGATCGAGAGCAACGAGGCCCATAGCGTCGCCGCCAGAAGCAGCGCCAGGCGCCCCTCCGGGACGTCATCGCCGTCCGGCCGATCGCCCGCGATGAGATCGCCCGCCGACGCCAACGCCATCAGCCCATCGACATCGTGACGAGGAACTCGGCATTGGTCTTGACCTTCGCGAGCCGGGTCTTAAGCAGCTCCATCGCCTCCACGACGTTCATGTCGCTGAGCACCTTGCGAAGGCGGTAGACGAGCTGGAGCTCCTTCGGATCCATCAGCAGCTCCTCGCGGCGCGTGCCGGAGGCCGCGACGTCGATCGCGGGGTAGATGCGCTTCTCGACCAATCGCCGATCAAGGTGCAGCTCGCTGTTGCCGGTGCCCTTGAACTCCTCGAAGATCACCTCGTCCATCTTGGAGCCTGTGTCGACGAGAGCGGTGCCGATGATGGTCAGCGAGCCGCCTCGCTCGATCGCGCGCGCGGCACCGAAGAACTTCTTCGGGCGCTGCAGCGCATTCGAGTCCAGGCCGCCGGTCATGATCTTGCCCGAGTGCGGGATCTCAGAGTTGTACGCGCGCGCCAGGCGTGTGATGGAGTCGAGCAGGATGACGACGTCGTCGCCGAACTCGACCATCCGCTTGGACTTCTCGATCACCACCTCGGCGACCTGCACGTGGCGCGACGACTGCTCGTCGAATGTGGAGGCGACCACCTCCACGCCCTTCTGCGTGTTGCGTCGGAAGTCGGTCACTTCCTCGGGGCGCTCGTCCACCAGCAGCACGATGATCTTGACGCCCGGGTAATTCTCCGTGATCGCCCGCGTCATCTTCTGAAGCAGGACGGTCTTGCCGGTTCGGGGCGGCGCCACGATGAGGGCGCGCTGTCCCTTTCCGATCGGCGCAACCAGGTCAACCACGCGGGTCTCGATCACACTCGGGTCGGTCTCCAGGATGAACCGCTCCTCGGGGTGCAGGGGCGTGAGGTCCTCGAAATTGACCAGCTCGTGGATCTTCGACGGATCGCGCCCGTTGACCTCCTCAACGCGGAGCAGCGCGAAGTACCGCTCGCTCTCCTTGGGCGGGCGGATCGCGCCCTTCACGATCATGCCCTTGCGGAGACCAAAGCGGCGCACCTGCGAGGGCGATACGTAGATGTCGTCCGGGCCGTGGAGATAGCTCTGCTCGGGGCTGCGGAGGAAGCCGAAGCCATCGGGCATGACCTCGAGCGTGCCCTCCCCGTACATCAGGCCGAGGCGCGTGGCGCGGGTCTTGAGGATCTTGAAGATCAGATCCTGCTTGGGGATCTGGTGGTAGTCCTCGAGGCCCTCCTTCTCGGCGACCTCGAACAGCTCGTCCATCTCCATGAGCTGCAGCTCGGCGATGGTGACTTGGTCCTCGAGATCAGCCGGGTCCATTTTGGCCGCGATCTTCTCGAGCTCGGCCGCCTCACGCTCGAGCTCCTCATCGCTCGGCAGCACGTGCGAAGGAATGCCGCTGGACGTCATGCCGCCCGGGCCGCCGGGGCCCTTGCGCTTCTTGCGTTTGCGTCGGTTGCCGCGCGGGCCATCGGACGGGGGCCCGCTCGGTCCGCGGTCCTGCGGCGACGGACTCGGCCTCGAGGGCTTGGCCTCGGTCGAGGCGCTCGCGTCGGGCGACTTCTCCGGCTTCGGGGCCTTCTCGGGCGACTTGCTCGCGGCCTTACTCGCAGCCTTGCTCGGCGCCTTTTCTACTGACGCCGGGGCCTTGTCGTCCCCGTCGGAGCGCACGACCTTCTTGCTGCGCCCCTTCCGCGTGGTCTTGCGCGTCGGGGTCGGCTTCGAACCGCCATTGTTCTCGGTCTCGGCTTCCGCCACGGTCGCTTCCTTGGCCATCGGGCGCCCTTCGAGGTTCGGCGACTCCGAGCAGCCCATCAAATGACGCAACGATCCGTGGAGGCGCCCCGGTGTCTTGCGGGGCCAACGGGCTGCGATTCGATCGGGCGTGGTCGGCCGCCACCGACGCTCTGAGATGATCCCCGAA
>JBCAXI010000428.1:0-2486 GCA_038534175.1 Planctomycetota bacterium
GATGGTCAGCGCGTGCAACCTCTCGCCCGCGCACCTGGCGGCCGGGCCCGCGCTGCAGGTGATCCGCGAGGGACTGCTCTTGTCGCGCACCGCCTCGTCCGTGGGTCTCAGCGCGGGCCCGGCCGCCAGGTGCGCGGGCGAGAGGTTGCACGCGCTGACCATCAATGGCCACCAGAAGTGGCGCACCGCGTCGATGGGCTGCTGACGTTCGCGCAGCCAATCGGCGAAGGACCCGGCACTCGGTGCGGGCTCCATCGCGGCGTCGGCGATCGCGCGAACCACCGCGGCCTTGGCGCGAAGCGAGAGAAACGGCGCGGAGCACAAGCCACGGGTGAGGTGCAGCGGCGACGGCAGCGGATCGGGCGCGAGCACGTGCTCTCGCCCACCTCGCATGATCCAATACTGGCGATCGGTCCAGACCAGACGCTGCAGCGAGCCGAGTCGCTGCAACAATTCCAGGTACGACGTGCAGCAGCCGAGGGCGACGTGCTGGCAGTTGTCGAGCGTCTCACCCGTCGCCTTGTCGTGGAACGACCCGGCCCGCCCGCCGAGCCGACGGCGTGATTCGAGCAGCGTCACACGCACGCCGCGGCCTGCGAGCTCGATCGCGGCGGCGAGCCCGGCCACGCCGCCGCCCACGACGATGACACCGCGTCGCGTCACTGGGACCCACCGACCAGCTTCGCGACGCTGGCGCCGCCCACTGTTCTCGCCGCGATCCAGACTTTCACCTTTCGCGGCACCCGGACGCTTGGTCCCTGGGCGACGGCGCGGGGCGTCGCGGCCACGCGCTCGAGCAGCGTTCGATACACCGATGTCATCGCGCGGAGCACGGGGCGTCCGTCCATGGAGACCATCTGGTCAAGCGCCTCGCTCGTCTCGTAGGCGTGCCTGGCCTGCCCCACGCGCCGCTCGATGAACGCGGCGCTCGCCCGTGGGTCGTTCCAACGGCGGAGGGACTCGGGCGTCAGCCCGGCCGCCTCGAACGACGCTCGGGGAAGGTAGACGCGTCGCGGCGTCGAGTCATAGTCCTCGGCAAAGTCCCTCAGGACGTTCGTGAGCTGGAACGCTCGCCCGCGCAGCGCTGCGAGGCGCGCGGCCTCGGCCTCCAGCGCGCCCGTGCGAAGACCCCAGATCGAGACGCACATGAGCCCGACGGTCGAGGCGACGCGGTAGCAGTAGGTCTCCAGCTCGTGCTCGGTCTCGAGCGCCACGCCGGAAAGATCGCTCCGGAGCCCCTCGATGAGCGCGTCGAGCAGCGTTCGGTCGATCGCGTACGCCGACGCGGCGAGCGTGAACGCCGGCCAGATGTTCGGCTCGTCGTGAGGTCCCGACTTGGAGCACAGATCGAGCGCCGCGTGTGTGCGTTCGGCGTAGGCCTCCAACGCGGCTGCCCTCGTTTCGACCGTTCCCGGCCCGTCGGCGATGTCGTCGGCGAGCCGCGTCCACGCATAAAGGGCGTAGAGGGCGGAACGCTTGGGCTCGCGCGCCAGACGCAGCCCGTAGGCGAAGTTCGCGGCCCGCTCGCACGTGATCGCTCGGCACACGCGGATCGACTCGAACTCGGCGGGTGTCCGCGCCCAGTGTCCTCGACGGCTCACGAGCGAACCCCTTTGCAGAGAATCGCCGCACGATCCATCGTCGTAAGCCTGGGTCGGCGCCACAGCACGCGCCCGGGATTCGCCTCGACCCGCGAGAGCACACGCCGGCCACCGGCGCGAAACATCGAGATCAACCGAGCCGCACGCCGCGGGGTGCGATCGATGACCAAGTCGCCCGCGTCGAAGAACGCCCGTGTGCGCTCGCACAGCGGCGATATCGCCGAAGCGATCCGCTCCACGCGATCGTGCGTCTCGGACGCCGACGCCCAGGCGCGCAATTCTTCGGCCTCGATTCCTGTCAGCCCAGACGGGAGATACACCCGATCGCGTTCAAACATGTCGCGGCGCACGTCCTGCCAGAAGTTCGTGAGCTGCAACGCGGTGCAGATCGCGTCGCTGCTCGCGACGACCTCGTCCGATGCGTCGTCGAGAACGCCGAACAGCCCGAGCACCAGTCGTCCCACGGGGTTGGCGCTCTTTCGGCAGTAGCCCACCAACTCGTCCCACGAGCCGTAGCGATCCACCACCTGGTCCTGCTCGAAGGCCTGGATCAAATGATCGAACGGCGCGATCGGCAGCGGGCACTTCTTGAGCGTCGCCCGCAGCGCGACAAACACCGGGTGGTCGGCCTCGCCCTCGAAGCACCGCTGGAGCTCGTGCCGCCAGGCGGCGAGCAGCGCGGTTGATCTCGCGCGGGCCTCGGATCCGGGGCCCTGCTCATCCCCCAGGTCATCGGCCCATCGGCAAAAAGCGTACACGCTCGCAAAGTCATCCCGCAGCTCGCGGGGGACGAGCATGTTGAGCACGAGGAAGTTCTCGGGGTGACGCTTGGCCAAGCGGCGGGACCAGGCGACCGCCTCGGACTCCGAGACCGGCCGAGAAACG
>JBCAXI010000429.1:0-2482 GCA_038534175.1 Planctomycetota bacterium
ACGTGTGCTCGTCCGCTCTGGGGGGTGGAGCGGATATTGTTCCCCGGTCGGCGAGCGGCCGATCTTGCCGAGGCGATGTTTCGGGCCCGTGATCCTTCAAGCCGCCGACGTGGAAGGGCCGATCGACCGAAGCGGCCGGGTGGAGCCCGCCCGATGGGGTCTGTACCCAGACCCTGACATTGTCCGATCGTTTGCCGATGGACAGGACGCAGCAGGAGGCCTTGCGTGGAGGTTCTGGACCAATCCGAAGTCGACGCTCTCCTCGCGGCGGTGGATTCGGGCGAGGTGGAGGAGGAGCAGTCGGCGGCGCGGATCTTCACGCGTCAGCGGCGCGACCTGAGCAACCTCGAGATCCGCGACTACGACTTCAAGCGTCCAGAGCGGGTCAGCAAGGACCAGATGCGGGCATTGCAGACGCTCCACGAGGCGTTCGCCCGCAACTTCGGCGCGTCGCTGTCGGGCTTCCTCCGGACCATCGTTGAGGTCAAGGTCGCGACGTGCGAGCAGATGACCTACGCCGAGTTCGTGAGCGGGCTGCCGAACCCCACGAGCTTCAATCTCATCGAGTCGCCGGGCCTGCAGGGGCAGATCTGTCTCGAGCTCAGCCCGCTGATCATTTATCCCGTCATCGACCGCCTGCTGGGGGGCTCCACGACCGAGCTCTTCATCCCGCAGCGTCCAATGACGCTGATCGAGACCCGGCTGATCTCGAACGTGACGAACCGCGGGCTCGAGGCGCTCACCGAGGCGTGGGAGAGCGTGCGGGCGTTGCCGTTCGAGATCACCTCGACGGAGAGCAACCCTCAGCTTGTGCAGATCGTGCCGCCCAACGAGGTGGTGGTGGTGATCGGCTTTGAGCTCAAAATGTCGAACCGAGCGGGCACGATGAACCTGTGCATCCCGTACGCGGTCATCGAGCCGTTCGTCAGCGATTTGGACGCCCAGAGCTGGTTCAGCGCGTCGCGACAGACGGGCGAGAGCGGGCTGAAGGAGCGCATCGGGGACGGGCTGCATCGGGCGGATCTCGAGGTCGCCGCCGAGCTAGCGCGGACGACCGTGACGCTCTCGGATCTTCGAAACCTGCAGGTGGGCGATCTGCTGGTCACCGAGAAACCGGCGGCCGAGCCAATTATCCTGCGAGTCGAGGGGGAGGCGAAGTTCCGGGGCGCGGTCGGACAGCACCGCGGCAAGCGGGCGATCCGAGTCGAGCGACCGCTGAATCAGCAGGACCGGTACTGAATCGACGTTCTGGGGGCCGCCCGACCCGGCGGATCACCCGATGGACTCTCCCTGGCGGGGGCCTGGACCGGTCACTTCCCGAGCGATTCGGTTGACCCTGCGGCTGCGGGACCGCTATCGTCGTCTTCGGAAAGCGATCGGGTGAGTCGCCCGATCGGGAGTCTGTCATGAGTGTGGACCTCAGGCATGACGGGTAAGCGGGCCCATGGGTCCGTCGAGCGGACACGAGACGGCATCCGTCTCGGCGTTGCGCTCGTGTCGGCGCCGATCGGCGTTGCCTCGGAGGGTTCGGCGATGCGCTGAGCCTGTTCCGAGTCAATGACGGACGCCGTCCCGTGAGACCTCGACGACGAGGTCTCGGCCCGCAGGGTCACGCCGTGAACAGACGCGTGGCCCTTGTCGCGTTTTGGGCCGCCGACATCAAGAGACCAGCGTCGCGGCCCTCGCGACGACGACAGGTGTCCCGCAAGGCCGCGGGACGGAACGGGAGACGCCCCGGTGAACTCCGCCGAGATGATCCGCATCATCGACTCCATCGCGCGCGATCGGAACCTCGATCGCCAGTTGCTCATTAGCGACCTCGAGCAGGCGATGGTTTCCGCGGCCCGCAAGCACTACCAGACCCTCGACGCCGAGGAGTTCGTCTGCACCATCGATCCGCTCAGCGGCGAGATGGCGCTCACGCGTCACGGCGAGCCGATGGAGATGCCGCCCGAGGCGTTCGGTCGCATCGCCGCGCAGACCTTCAAGCAGGTCATGATCCAGCGCTTCCGCGACGACGAGCGCTCCAGCATCCTCGACGAGTTCAGCAAGCGCATCGGCGAGATCGTCACCGGCACGGCGCAGCGCTACGAGGGCGGGGCCCTGGTCGTGCAGATCGATCGGGCCGAGTCGTTCATGCCGCGCAGCGAGCAGATCCCCGGCGAGCAGTTCAACGCGGGCGACCGCGTGCGCTGCCTGATTCTGGACGTCCGCGAGGCGGGCAGCCAGGTCAAGATCGTCATCAGCCGAGGGCACCCGGACTTCATCAAGCGCCTGTTCGAGGTTGAGGTCCCCGAGGTCGCCGAGCGCATCATCGAGATCAAGGCCATGGCCCGCGAGGCCGGGCACCGCACCAAGATCGCTGTTGCCTCGATCGACTCCAAGGTGGACGCGGTCGGCGCGTGCGTCGGCGTTCGCGGCAGCCGCATCAAGAACATCGTCGACGAGCTCAATGGCGAGAAGATCGACATCGTTCGCTGGA
>JBCAXI010000430.1:0-2467 GCA_038534175.1 Planctomycetota bacterium
ATCGAGCAGCAGCGTGTCGATCTCCGTCTCACTGCTCACCGTGATCATGCCGATTACCTGAGGCGTCGGGGGGTGGTGCGGTGAGCTGGCTCACACCTTGGATCGGCGCCATCGCGGCCGCCATCGCCATCCCAACGCTGTTCATCTTGTACTTCTTGAAGCTGCGCCGTCGCACCGTCGAGGTGTCCACCACTCTGCTCTGGCGCAAGGCCGTGCAGGATCTTCAGGCCAACGCGCCCTTCCAACGCCTCCGCAAGAATCTGCTCCTTCTCCTTCAACTCCTCATCCTCGCCGCCGCGCTCATCGCCCTTGCTCAGCCCCAGTTCCAATCGTCCACCACCACCGGCCAGCGCCACATCATCCTCATCGACACCTCCGCCTCCATGGCCACCACGGACGGCGACGAGGATCTCACCGAGACCGACAACGCCACGCGCCTCGCCGAGGCCAGGGCGCGTGCGCTCGAGCTCGTTGACTCGCTCCGCGAGGCCGGTGTCTTCGTCCGCGACACCGCCGACGAGGCCATGGTCATCGCCTTCGGCGCCAACGCCCAGGTCCGCCAGACGTTCACCAGCGACAAGGACCTGCTCCGCGCCGCCATCGAGTCCATCGAGTCGACCGACGCGCCCGGCGCGCTCGACGAGGCCTTCACCCTCGCAAAGGCGCACGCGCCCACGCGCAAGTACGTCGACGATCGCACCGGCAACATCACAGACCTCGGGCTCGCCGGCGGGCCGCCCGTCACGATGCACCTCTATACCGATGGCGCCCTGCCCGACGCCGACCGCGTCCTTCCAGGCGCCGAGGACACCATCATCTACCACGCCGTCGGGTCCAACCGATCGGCCAACGTCGCGATCACCGGCCTCCGCGCCGAGCGAGACTTCCAGACACCAGAAGAGCTCTCCGTGTTCGTCGGCCTCCAGTCCACCCTCGCCCTGCCCGCGCGGGCCGACGTCGAGCTCCTCATCGACGGCGTCGTCGAACGCATCACGGAGGTCGCCCTGCCCGCCGCCACGCGCGCCGATGGCGCCCCCGTCTCCGAGCCGCCAACGCCCGGCGTCACCGGCGCCGTCTTCCGCGTCCGCCGACCCGAGGCCGCGGTCATTGCGCTCAACGTGCGCCTCTCCCAGCAAGCCGCCGCGACCGACGACGCCGAGCAGGTCGCCGACTCGCTCGCCGTGGATGATCGCGGCTGGCTGGTCGTCCCCGCGGCTCGGCGCTCGGCCCTGCTCATCGTCACCGTCCAGCCCGAGCTGGACTATCTCGGCCCGGCCTTTGACGACCTCCCCTTCGCACGCATCGAGCTCATCTCGCCCGACGAGTACACGCGTCGTTTTGACGGCCTCCGCGACAGCGACGACACCGTCTTTGACGTCGCGATCTTCGACGGCTGGATCCCCGACGTGCCGCCCGGACAGATGCTGCCACCGGGGCGCTACCTCGTCATCAACGCCGTGCCCGGCGGCCCGCGCGGGCTCATCGATGGGGGCGCTGACGGCTTCGCCGTCGCGCTCGACTGGCAACGCACGCACCCCGTGCTCAACAGCGTGCTGCTCGACAACCTGCTGATCGAGGACCTGCGCGCCACCGAGCCCGCCGAGGACGCCACGCCCAACACGCTGATCGAGACCGACAAGGGCCCCGCGCTTCTGGAGATCGCCGACATCGACACCCGCGCCCTGGTCGTCGCGTTTGATCCTGTGCAGAGCAACTGGCCGTACCACCCGGGCTTCGTGGTGTTCCTGGTCCAGGCCGTCAACTACCTGGCGCAGGGCGATCGCCAGATCGACGCCGAGGCCGACGCGCTGCGTCCGGGCGACGTGCTCACCGAGCGTCTGCCCCTTGGCGCCACCGACGCCCGCGTGCGCACGCCCGATGGTGAGACCTCACCTCTGATCCCCGCCGCCGACGGCCGCGTGGTCTTCGGCCCGCTCGATCGGGCCGGGCTCTACGAGATCACCTGGAGCGGCCCGGCCGGCACGCACGACCTCGAGGCGCCCGGGGCGCGCGCGCTCCGTCCGGTCGCCGCCAACCTGCTGACGCCGCCCGAGTCCGACCTCGCGCCCGCGCGCGAGCTGGCCCTCGCCAGCCGCACGGTGCAGGCCCAGGCCACCGGCGACGCGCCCACCACACAACGCCTCTGGCCGTGGCTGCTTCTGGCCGCCCTGGCGATCATGCTCCTCGAATGGTTCATCTACAACCGAAAGGTCTACCTCTAAACTCGGAACGAGCAACCGTGGAGGCTGGAATCACACCATCGCGAGGGTCCCCGTTCGCGTCCGCCGTCGCGCGGGTGGCGGCATGGCCGGGGGTGACAGTCATGCGGGCGAGATGGATGGTGGCAGCGGTGGTGCTGGCGTTCGCATGGATCGCCTCGCCCGCCCACGCGCAGCTCGGCGGCCTGCTCGGCGATCGAAACGACGTCCCCGACTTCCAGACCCGCATCGGCTGGCCGTCGCGCGAC
>JBCAXI010000431.1:0-2454 GCA_038534175.1 Planctomycetota bacterium
CTGCGATCGGAGAGCGGCGAGGGCCCGGTCTACAAGTTCGTCCAACGGCTCGATCGCCCTGACGCCGGCCCGCTCTCGCGCGACGAACGCGTGGAACATCTCGACATCGAGTCGGTCGTGATTCCGATGGTTGGGCGTCGCGGCTATCGCACGCACACGCTGTGCGTCTCGAGCCAGGTCGGCTGCGCGATGGGGTGCGACTTCTGTGAGACGGCGCAGATGGGGCTCGTGCGCTCATTGACGGCCGCCGAGATCGTCGGCCAGTGGCACGCCGCGACACACGCGCTCGACGACCACCCCGATGTGGATCCCGGCGACGCGCGCTCGGATGGGGGCCGGCGCATCAGCAACATCGTGTTCATGGGCATGGGCGAGCCGATGGACAACATCGGCGAGGTAATCCGCGCGATCGCCGTGCTCACGGATCACAACGGCGCCGGGCTGGCGGCGAGCAAGATCACGGTCTCGACCGTCGGCCGCATCGACGGGCTGCACAAGCTCGCGGATGTCGCGAACACGTCGAGCTGGCGACGGCTGGGTCTGGCGGTGAGTCTCAACGCGCCCAACGACGACGTGCGCACGTCGATCATGCCCATCAACAAGGGCATGCCGATGGGCGATCTGCGTGAGGCGCTGGCGCGGTTCCCGCGGATCGGGCAGAACAAGCTGTGCGTCGAGTACGTGCTGATTCCCGGCGTGAACGACGGACCGACGCACGCCGCCGAGCTGGCGGAGTATCTCGCGCCGCTTGGCGGGCGCATCGATCGCGCCCGCGGCGCCCCGCCCTCGTGCGTGGTGAACGTCATCCCATACAACCCGCGCCGCGACAGCCCTTGGCCGGCGCCCAGCGAGGAGCGTGTCGACGCGTTCATCGCCGAGCTCTCGGGCGAGGGGTTGTTCGTGAAGCGTCGGCGAACGAAGGGCCGTGACACGATGTCGGCGTGCGGGCAGCTCGGGGCGGCGAGCATCCGCAAGCGTCGGTACGTCGGCTTGGATGTGTCGGCGGTTGGCGCCGCGACCGACGACCCGGATCCGCGGTAACGTCATCGCATGCGGCGATTCTTGAGCAAGTGGTGGTGGGCGGTGTATCTGCCGTTGCTGCTCGTCTCGCATCTGGTGCAGGGCTCGTTCGGCACGGCTTCGGCGCCCGTCGATCCGCGACAGACCGGGCGAAAGACGGTCGAGCTGGACGTGCCGATGCGAGGTGGTGGGGTGGCGCCGATCGAGCTCGCCTATCTCGAGTGGGGCTCGAATACTGGCGATCCCGCGGTCGTGCTGCTGCACGGCTCGCCCGGCAACGCGAGCACGTTCACCGGTATGGGGCAGCTGATGTTCCACGCGAGCAGCCTGCATCCCGGATATCGCGTGCTAGCCCCCGACCTGCCCGGGTTCGGCCACAGCACGGGCTACATCCCCGACTACTCGATCTCGTTCCACGCCGACAGCGTGATCGCGTGGCTTGATGCGCTCGGTGTCGAGCGCGCGCACCTTGTGGGCTTTAGTCTGGGCGGCGGCGTGATCCTGCACGTGAGCGAGCGTCGCCCGGATCTGGTCGCGTCGCTCACGCTGCTCGCGGCGGTGGGTGCCGAGGAGACCGAGGGCAGCGGCGCCCACTGGTTCGAGCAACTCAAGTACGGCGTCGGCTACGGCGCGCTGGTCATCGCGCCCGAGATGATCCCGCACTTCGGTGTGCTGGGCGAGCGCCAGCGGCGGCACGCCTTCTTGCGGAACTTCTTCGACACCGACCAGCGCCCGCTGCGGGCGATCATGGAAGCGAACGAGCATCCGGCGTTGATTCTGCACGGGCGGCACGACCCGCTGATCGCGCCGTGGGCGGCCGAGAGGCACCACGAGCTCATGGACAACAGCCGCCTGGTGATGCTCGACGATGACCACTTCTTTCCATTTCTACGGCCCATGCTGGCGTTCGACGCCATGTCGAGGTTTCTGAATCGACACAGCACGCCCGGCGCCGCGATTCGGACCGACGCGGTGTACGAGGTCGAGCCGGGGGCCCACCCGCTGGGCGCTTGGGGCGAGCGGCTCGATTGGCGTGTTCGCCTGGCGCCGGCGTGGCTGACGCTGTGGTTGATGGTGGTTGCGAGTGTGTTCGCGCCGCGTGCGGCGCTGGTGGTGGGCGCGCTGCTCGTGCCCGCGGCGTACCTCGACGTTGGGGTGGTGCTGCTGGGCGCGCTGGTGGGTCGCACAGTTCGTTGCCGCGGTCGCCGATGGCTGCGGATGCTCGCCCGCACGCTCGGATCGCTCGTGCTCGTAGCGTTTCTTGTGGGCCCCTTGGCGCTCGCAGGGGTGCGCGCGGCCGAGCCGCCCGTCTCAACGCTTCTCACGCTGTTGGCGCCGATCGTGGCGTACGCGTTGTTGGTGCTGCTGCCGAGGGTGTGCACGTGGCGTGGTCGAGCGCGATTGTCGGCGAGCGTGCGTCGGCGGCTGCATCAC
>JBCAXI010000432.1:0-2454 GCA_038534175.1 Planctomycetota bacterium
GCACGCTCGTCGCGTGCGTCAGCTGCACGCGACGCTCGTGCGGCGGTACCTCGATGAGCTGGAGCGGAGCGAGGAGGAGCAGGACCGCCTCTATCGCGATCTTCTCATCGGCGTGACGCGGTTCTTCCGCGATCCGGACGCGTTCCGGGTGCTCGAGGAGCGGGTGCTGCCCGAGCTGCTGTCGAACGACGCGCTGGTGGAGAGCGGGATCCGGATGTGGATCGCGGGGTGCGCCTCGGGCGAGGAGCCGTACTCGGTGGGGATGCTGGCGCACGAGATCTCGCATCGGATGGGCAAGCCCGCGAATGTGCGGATCTTCGCGACTGACGCGCACCGCGGATCGATCGACTTCGCGGGCGCCGGGCGGTACACGCCGGAGCAGATGGCGGACATTTCGGCCGAGCGGCGGGATCGTTACTTCGTGCACAGCGGGGGCGCGTATCAGGTGGGACCGACGCTGCGGAGCATGATCACGTTCGCGCCGCACAACCTGCTCGCGGACGCGCCGTTCACGCGGATGGATCTGGTGATCTGCCGCAACATGATGATCTACTTCAAGCCGAGCGCGCAGCATCGCGCGTTGGGGCTGCTGCACTTCGCGTTGAAGGTCGGCGGGACGCTGATGCTGGGCACGAGCGAGACGCCCGGGCGCCTGCACAAGGAGTTCGACGCGATGGACGCGCACTGGCGCGTCTATCGCAAGAAGCGGAACGCTCGGCTGCTGGTGGAGGGCGAGATCTCGGGCCTGAGCCCGCGGATGGACGTGCACCCGCGCGTGATGGCGCCGACGCCCGGCGCGGTCACGACGGACGCACGCGTGCAGAAGGCGTACGACGAGATTCTCGAGCAGGTGCTGCCCGCGGGCTTTCTGCTGAACGACCGGCGCGAGGTGGTGCACACGTTCGGGCGGGCCCACGAGGTGCTCCGTCCGACCGGGGGGCGGGTGAACCTCGACGTGCTGGAGATGGTGGACCCTGAGGTGCGGGTGCCGCTGAGCGCGGCGATCGTGCGGGCGACGCGGGAGCAGCGGACGTTCCGGTACGACAACGTGAACCTGAAGCTGGGCGATTCGTCGGACCTGAGCATCGTGGAGGCCAAGCCGATCTCGTTGTCGGCCGACGCGCCGCCGTACGTGCTGGTGACGATCTTGGAGCAGCCCAAGGCGTTGTCATCAGAAGCGCTGGGCGTGACGCCGGAGATGATCGAGACGTTCAGCCCTGACGAGCTGAGCGCGCAGAAGATCGCGGCGCTCGAGCACGAGCTGCAGTACACGAAGGAGAACCTGCAGGCGACGGTCGAGGAGATGGAGACGACAAACGAGGAGCTCAACGCGACGAACGAGGAGCTGATCGCCTCGAACGAGGAGCTGCAGAGCACGAACGAGGAGCTGCAGTCGGTCAACGAGGAGCTGCACACCGTCAACGCCGAGTATCAGCAGAAGATCACCGAGCTCACGGCGCTAACCGATGACATGGACAACCTGCTGGCGTGCACGGATATCGGGACGCTGTTCCTGGATCCGGACATGAATGTGCGCAAGTTCACGCCGGCGGTGCAGGACCACTTCCGACTCCGCGACCAGGACCTGGGCCGACCGATCGACGAGATCACGTCGCGCATCTCGGGCGGCGACGTGGTCGCGATCGCGCGGCGCGTGTTTGAGACCGGCAAGCCCGAGGAGTTCGAGTCTCGCGGCGGGGGCGGGGTGAGCCTGCTGGTGCGCGTGACCGCGTACCGCACCTCGCGCGGGCTGATCGACGGGGTCGTGATCACGCTGGTGGACGTGACGCGCATCCGCCAGGCGGAGATTCTGGCGGCGCGGCTCGCCGAGCAGAACCAGCTGATCCTCGACCATATCCCGGCGTGGGTCTGGTACAAGGACAAGACGACGCGGGTGGTGCGCGCCAACAGGGCGGCGGCCGAGGCGACCGGCATTCCGCTCGAGCAGCTCGAGGGCGCGCGCACCGAGGACCTGCATCCCGAGGAGGCCGAGCAGTACATCCGCGATGACCGCGAGGTGATGGACTCGGGCCGACCGAAGCTGGGGATCATCGAGCCGTTCCAGAGCAAGCATGGCGAGCAGAAGTGGATCCGCACGGACAAGGTCCCCATGCGAGACGAGGACGGCGGGGTGATGGGCCTGCTGGTTGTCACGACGGACATCACGCAGCTGCGTGCGTCGGAGCAGAAGCTCAAGGAGCTGTCTCGCAGGCTCGAGCTCTCCATGTTCGGCGCCAAGCAGGCGACGTGGGACTGGCGCCCGGACACGGGCGAGACGGTGTTCAGCGACACGTGGTACACGATGCTGGGCTACGACCCGCAAGAGCTTCCGATGACGTTCGAGACCTGGGAGAAGCTGGCGCATCCCGAGGACGCGAAGGAGGCGCTCGCGGTGCTGGAGGCGCACATCGCCGGCGCGTGCGAGCAGTATGAGGCGACGCTGCGGATGCGAAC
>JBCAXI010000433.1:0-2449 GCA_038534175.1 Planctomycetota bacterium
CGGACTCGCCGGGACGGTCGCCACGCCAAACGATACAACGCGGGATCGGTTGCGGCAGCGGGCCGAATCGCTGGGTGGCTGGCCCGATGGGCTCGCGATCGCGGTCGGGCAGACCGACGCGGTGCTGCGCTGGGCGGACGCGGCGGTGGTCGCGAGCGGCACGGTGACGCTGCAGGTCGCGCGGCACGGCACGCCGATGGTGATCTTCTACAAGAGCGACAGCCGTTTCTTGTACAGCGTGCTGTCGCCGATCTTGTTCGAGACAGAGTTCTTTACGCTGCCCAATCTGATCGCTCGACGCGAGATCGCGCCGGAGTTCGTGCCTCTGTTCGGCGGCGGGGCGCCGGTGGTCGCGGCCGCAAGGGCCTTGGTGTCGGACCCATCGGCGGCGGAGGAGCAGCGGGCGCAGCTCGCGGAGATCGTCGGCGCGTTCGAGGGACGGTCGGCGGACGCGCTAGCCGCGGACGCGATCGAGGAGATCGCGGGCATCGCCGCGTCAGCGCCCAAGGCGACGCTGGCCGCCGGCTAGCCCGTCACCGGTGCACGAAACAGTCCGATCGCCGCGATCGCGTTTCCGACTCGGTCGGCGATGGACGTCGTTTCCACGATGGTGTCGGTGATGCCCACGCCCTTCGAAGACGCGTGCTGCGCGAGCGCGTGTAGGTCGTGGCGGGCGATCTTCTCGTCGTGTGCGCAGAGCGTGACCAGCAACCAGCCGTGCAGGATGTGCTCGTTGGTCGCGAGCTTGCGGAGGTCGTTGATGGTCGCCTTGAGTTCTGGGGCGTAGCGCGCGTTGGGCGCGGGTGCCCCGTCGCGGTAGGCCGTCTGTGCGATCGACTTGACCTCGATCCAGCAGCAATCTTCTGGCGGCGCGTGCGTCTGGGCGTCGGACGCGGCGTCTTGCCTGGCGACCTGGGCGAACAGCCCGCCGCGGGCGGCTCGATCCGCCTGGCGGACACCCTCTTCCAGATCGGCGATTGGTCGGTCGGCGTCGGGGGCCACGACGAGGTCGCACCGCTGGCGATCGCGTGGGAGCCGAGCGAGGTTCTGCTCGCCCGGGTAGAGCACCTCGCGACGCGCGGCGAGCCCGTCGGAGGCGAGCGCCTCGAAGAGCAGGGCGTGCCACTCGACCTCTTCCATCGCGTCGATCCCGCGCCACGCGTGCTCGTCATCGAGCGCCTGGGCCCGCGCGCGAACGCCTCGCATCGCGAGCGTGCAGAGATCGGCGCCGGACCAGACCTGGGACATGCGACAGCCTGTGGGAGTCAATCGTTCGGGGGTCAGTGGGGCGCGAGGTTGCGTTCGCGACCCGTCGCCGCCATGCTACCCCATCTGAAGCGGGTCGCCGCCGGGGTTCGGTCCGGCCTGTGGTTCAGTTCGGAAGGATCGCTCGCCCGTGCTTGACCAGATCGAAACCTGGATCGGCGCCGCCAACGGCATTCTCTTTTCCAACTACACCGTCTACGCGCTCCTCATCACGGGCGTGCTGTTCACGATCTGGTCTGGGTTCGGGCAGTTCCGCGCGCTGACGCACGGCATCGCGGTCGTGCGGGGCAAGTACGATGACAAGTCCGACCCGGGTGCCATCAACCACTTCCAGGCGCTCTCCGCGGCCCTCTCCGCGACGGTCGGCCTCGGCAACATCGGCGGCGTGGCGGTCGCGGTCGGGTTGGGCGGTCCGGGCGCGGTGTTCTGGATGTGGATCATCGGCATCCTCGGCATGTCGCTGAAGATGACCGAGGTCACGCAGTCGATGCTGTACCGCAACACCGACGATCCCGAGAACCCGCACGGCGGCCCAATGTTCGTCGTGAAGAAGGGATTCGCGAAGTGGGGGCTCGCGCCGATCGGTGCGGTCATCGGCGGCATCTTCGTCATCACGCTGCTGATCTCTGCGATCACGGGCGGGAACATGTTCCAGGCGTGGAACGTCGCGGACATCACCCACACCTACTTCCAGGTCCCGCAGGTCGTGACCGGCATCATCATGACGATCGTGGTGGGCCTCGTGATCATCGGGGGCATCAAGCGCATCGGCGCGGTCGCGGGGCGCATCGTGCCGTTCATGTGCGTGCTGTACATGCTGGGCGCGATCTACGTGCTCGTGCTCAACGCCGGGCAGATTCCCGCGATGCTCGCGCTCATCGTCAAGAGCGGCCTGCCCTCGTTCATGGGCGGCCAGGACGCGGCACCGGTCGGCGCGTTCCTCGGCGGCACGTTCGGCTACGCGGCGCTGTGGGGTGTGAAGCGAGCGCTGTTCTCATCGGAGGCGGGCCAGGGCTCGTCCCCGATCGCACACTCGGCGGCGAAGACCGACGAGCCGGTGCGCGAGGGCGTGGTCGCCGGGCTCGAGCCGTTCATCGACACCATCGTGGTGTGCACGCTGACGGCCTTGGTGATCCTGTCGAGCGGCGCGTACAACCGCGGTGCCGAGGCGACCTTCCTCGAT
>JBCAXI010000434.1:0-2443 GCA_038534175.1 Planctomycetota bacterium
CCCTCGCCGGGCAGACCGCGACGGTCTGGCCACTCAGCCCGACCTCGGCGGCGGTTTGCGGCCCAAAGAGCGGATGGGCGCCGATCACGCGGCAGTGCTGCGGCAGCGCGCCCAGCATCAACTCGATCGGTCGGACCTTGACCGACGCGACATCGACCACGAGCGTGCCCGGCTCGAGCACGGGGGCGATGGTGGCGAGCGCGTCCTCGAAGACGGCGACGGGAATCGCGAGCACCACGACGCCACAGGACGCCGCCGAGGTCGGGCTGAGTGGCCAGACCGTCGCGGTCTGCCCGGCGAGGGCGCCGCGGAGTGTGGTGCGGCTGTTTCGGCGATTCCTGGAGCGCCGGCTCGGCCTGCACGCGATCGAGGTCGGCGCCGACGAGCACGATCGCCAGATGGCGATGGTGCAGGTCGTTACGCACCTGATCGGGCGCACCGCCAGCGCGATGGAACTGCCCGACCTGCCGCTCGCCACGCTCGCCTACACGCGCCTGCTCCAGCTCAAACGCAACACGGAGAGCGACTCGCAGGAGCTCTTCGACACGATCCAGCACTGGAATCCGCACGCCGAGTCGGCTCGACGAGCGCTCCGAGAGGCGATCGCCGACGTCGTCGCCCGAACCGAGGCCTGACCAGTTTTTGCGACAATTCGCTGGATCGCCCTCGAATCCGCGGCACATTCCATCGGTGTCTGTGCGAAGGAGTGCGCGATCCCAGCCGACACGGTGCCATTCTGTCCCGGCTGCGGATACGACCTTCGCGGCGCCCGGCGTGACCGCTGCCCCGAGTGCGGCGGACGCCAGACCCCGCTCGTCCGAGACCTTGAGGCCAGAGAAACACAGCTCCGACGCGTCTTCCGGCACACCACAGCCTTCTACGTCGTCGGCGCTCCGATCTGCCTGGGCCTGCTCTCCACGCTCACCGACCTCGTGCCCGCCCTGCTCCTGCTGCTCATCGCGTCGGTGATCGTCACGATCAATCTCAGCGTGCTCGGCGCCTCGCTCGTGCAACAGCAGCAAGCCAAAGCCATGCTCTGGCGGTGGTGGGCGGTGTTCGGCGTGCAGGCCGCGGCGGGGATGCTGCTGGTGAGCGTGACCGTCGGGCTCTGGTTCATGCGCTAGCGCCGCGGATTGCGAACCCCGCTTCGACGGGGATTCGCGCGTTTCGGCGGATGCGGCCCCGCTGTCGCCGACGACTCTGAACTCGGCGAGGCTTCCGCCTTGGCCCGCGTCTCTGAGGTTGCCGGCTCTGCCAGCGGCGCCTCTAGAGATGGTGGCGTCTCGCCCGGCTGTGCGTCCGGGTGCAGATCGTGCACGGCCGTCTCGACCTCATCGTCGTCAATCAGCGTGCGCGTCTCATCGATCGACCGGATGCGCACGAAGATCATCCGCCCCGCCGACGTCTGCAGCGAGCTGACGACGGTCGCGGTGACCTCCTCGCCGACGTACGCCGCGCCGTCCTCGGCAACGACCATCGTGCCGTCGTCCAGGTAGCCCACGCCCTGTCCCTCGTGCTCGCCCTTCTTGCTCAGGGTGATCGTGAGCGGCTCGCCCGCGAGGAGCGCCGGCTTGAGCGCGTTGGCCAGATCATTGAGGTTTAGCACGCTGACGCCGCGGATGCCGGCGATCTTGGCCAGCGCCACGTCGGCCGTCACGAGCGAGGCGGGCAGCTGGCGGGCCAGCTCGACGAGCTTCTGGTCGACCGCCTTGCCGGGCGCGGGCGTCTCGTCGATGGTCACGTCGAGCGTGGGCGAACGCTGCATGCGGTTGATCAGATCCAGCCCGCGCCGGCCCTTGGCCCGCTGCGTTTTGTCCGGCGAATCGGCGAGCAACTGGAGCTCGTGCATCACGAACTGTGGCACCACAAGGGGCGACTGCACGAACCCCGTCGCGGCGACGTCGGCGATCCGCGCGTCGATCAGCGCGGAGGTGTCGAGCAAGAACGGTCGAGCGCCGCGGATCTCCTTGGCGAACTCGACATACGGGATCACCAGGCGGAAGTCGTCCTGCGTCTGCAACACGATCGCGATGAACAGATACGCGAGGCTCAGCCCGACGATGAGCTTGACGAGATTGAGCAGGGGCGAGTCGGGCGCATTGAGCACGTTGTACGTCGAGGCGAGCAGATCGATGACGAACGACACCGCGACCGTCGCCAGCATCGCCGCCAGCAGCCCGAAGAAAACACTGAATAGCGTCGAGATCTTCTTGTTGGGCGTCAGCAGGTCGATCATGACCACGACCGCGCCCAGCACGACCGAGATGATGCCAACGATCGGCCAGTAATCGACCAGCCGGTCGTCCGGCGCCTCGCCCGACTCCGCCGGCTTGATGATCGCCAGCAGCGTCACCGTGACCAGCAGCACGAAGAAGCCGATGCGAACCGCACGGAGCACCAGCCCGCGCCGACGCTCGGCCCGCTCCATCGGCGAGAGCTGCGG
>JBCAXI010000435.1:0-2436 GCA_038534175.1 Planctomycetota bacterium
GCGCGTGTCGGGCGCCCTCAAGGTGGCGCCGCGGGATCGCATCGGCGACTTGCAGGTCTTCGGGCTGGAAGGTGAGCAGTACCGGCTGGTGGTGGAGCCGGCGCCGGAAGGGGCCTCGACGGGCGGGCGACGGTTGTGGATGGCGCCGAGGCGCGCCAGCGGTTGGTTGGAGTCGGCGGTCTCGAACCGGGACGGCCGAGCGACGCCGAACGTGGCGTTGTCGGCAGCGCGCGGCGTGCACAAGGCCGACACGCGATCTCGCTTTGAGGTCGTGCTGCGCGATGGTCCGTCCGGCTCGGGACGCCTTGCGGT
The DNA here is from genome assembly GCA_038534175.1 of Planctomycetota bacterium. Taxonomy (GTDB): domain Bacteria; phylum Planctomycetota; class Phycisphaerae; order Phycisphaerales; family UBA1924; genus JBCBZM01. The sequence continues at coordinate 313 of JBCAXI010000435.1, forward strand.
CGTGGCGTCATTCGTGGAGTCGAAGGGCGCGCGGGGCGCGCGGTGGCGGTACGCGGCGGCGCGCGAGGGCGCGCCCGGGCCGCGGCGCCCGGAGGGCTTCGATGCGGCGCACGAGGCGGTCCGTTCGGCGAGGGCACATGTGTTGGAGGATCGGGAGGCGTTGATGCGCTGGACGGGGTGGCCGCTGTGGCTGGGCGGTCTCGGCGAGAGCGTTCGGCGCACGGTCCCGGCGGTGGCGGTGTGGGTGGAGGAGCGGGCCGCGGGCGGGCTTGAGGTGCGGCTGGTGGGCTGGGCGCCGCGGTGGCGGGGCACGGCTGGGATCGGTGATGTGGCGATGGACGGCCTGGTGACGCGGCTCTCGGGCGTGGAGTCGGCGCCGGCGCCGATGTTCGGCTTCGACGGCGCCGCGCCGGGCGCCATCCGCGTCCGCCGATTCGATCTGCCCGGGCCTTCGGGTGCCGGCGTGGGTGAGCGATGGAGTGTGGCATGGGGCTACCTGTCGGCGGCACCGGACGAGCCGGCGTGGTGGGTGGGGTACGCGTCGCAGAGTGATTCGGGCGCCGCGGTGGCGGCGGTGCGTGCCATGCGGGCGCGGCTTGGTGGGCGGGGCGACGCGGGACATGCGGAGGATGGGGGCGAGGCGCGGACCACCGGCACGCCGGGGGGTGAGATTCGCCTTGCGCGGCTGCTGTCGGCGTCGAGGGCCACGAGCGACTGGATCGAGCAGGATCCGACGCTCGCGACCGGGCTGCTGGTGCGGCTGGAGACGCTGTCGTGGCGCGTGGTTGATGGACGCGTGGCGGACGAGAGCGGGGGCGAGGTGGATCGGGATCGCCCCGGGCTGGCCTGGCTGGTGACGGGTGATCTGCTGCTGACGGGGCCGGTCCGTGCGCGTCCGTGACATCGATCGCGCTACCATCCGCGCGTGCCGGCCAAAGACCTACGAAATGTCGCGATCATCGCCCACGTCGACCATGGCAAGACCAGCCTGGTGGACCAGCTCCTCAAACAGTCGGGCATGTTCCGCGCCGGCGAGCTCGAGAAGCTCGCGGGCGGGCAGCACGACCTGATCATGGACTCCAACCCGCTCGAGCGGGAGCGGGGGATCACGATCCGGAGCAAGAACTGCGCGGTGACCTACACCGACGCCGAGGGCGAGCACTTCCGAATCAACATCGTGGACACGCCCGGGCACGCCGATTTCGGCGGCGAGGTTGAGCGCGTGCTGCGGATGGCCGACGGATGCTTGCTCGTGGTAGACGCGTTCGAGGGGCCGATGCCGCAGACGAAGTTCGTGCTGCGCAAGGCGCTCGAGGCGGGTCTCAAGCCGGTGGTGGTGGTGAACAAGTGCGACCGTCCGGACGCTCGGGCCGACGCGGTGATCGACGAGGTCTTCGACCTGCTCGTGGACCTGGGCGCCGACGACCACGCGCTGGACTTTCCGACGGTGTACGCGAGCGCCAAGGGCGGCTGGTCGACGACGGATCTCGACGAGCCGGGCAGCGACATGCGTCCGGTGTTCGAGGCGATCATCGCGAACGTGCCCTCGCCCGAGGCGAACCTTGGTGGGCCGCTACAGATGCTGGTGACGTCGATTGATTACTCGGAGTACGTCGGGCGTATTGGTGTCGGGCGCGTGTATCGCGGCGTGATCAAGAACGGCACGCAGATCGCGCTGGTGAAGCGCGACGGGACGGTGAAGAAGGCGAAGATCGGCAAACTCCAGCGTTTCGCGGGGCTTGGCAAGGTCGACACGGACCAGGTCGAGGCGGGGGATCTGTGCGCGGTGATGGGGATCGAGGGCATCGACATCAGCGACACGCTGTGTGACCCGGAGACGCCCGAGGCACTGCCGCCGGTGACGGTGGACGAGCCGACGATCGCGGTGACGATGCGGATCAACGACTCGCCGTTCGTGGGCCAAGAGGGCGAGTACGTCACGAGCCGGCAGATTCGCGAGCGCCTGATGAAGGAGCTCGAGAAGAACGTGGCGCTCAAGGTCGAGGCGGGGCAATCGGGGGACGAGTTTCGCGTCTCGGGTCGCGGCGTCTTGCATCTGGGCATCCTGTTCGAGGAGCTGAGGCGTGAGGGGTATGAGGTCTCGATCGGGCGTCCTCAGGTGTT
>JBCAXI010000436.1:0-2436 GCA_038534175.1 Planctomycetota bacterium
GCTGGCGTGGCTGGCCGCGATCCTCGACCGGCTCGAGCGTGAACCGCCCGGCCGGTCGAGGATCGCGGCCAGCCACGCCAGCGCTACGTGGATGAGTGTTTCCATGTGCGCACGCAGTGGCGGGGCCTGGAGGTGACTGATTACCTCGATTGCTCGGGTGGACGTCCGATGCAGCGAGCGGGGCGCACGGACCTCGTTCGCGTGATCGAGGGCTCGGGGCGTGTGCGCGTGGAGTTCGCGCCGCGTCTCGACTTCGGCCGGCAGCCCACGCGATTGCGCGTGCATCCCGAGGGTGTGGAGGTCGAGGACACGCCCGACCCGATCGTGCTGCGTTCGCCGGGCGTCGAGTGGACGCTGCTCGACGAGGGCGCGCATCAAACAGCGGTGGCGGAGATCGAGGTCGATGGCGGACCGATTGTGCTCGAGCTGCGCTACGGCTCGGGCAGCCTGGGGCCGACCGTCGTCTCCGAGTCGCAACGGCGCCGGCAGACGGAGCGCTACTGGCGCGACTGGGCCGAGGGGCTCGAGCTGCCGCACATGGACGAGGCGTTGCTCCGACGCAGCGCGCTCGTGCTACGCGGGCTGGTGTATGGCCCGACCGGCGCCATCGCGGCGGCTGGCACGACAAGCCTGCCCGAGACGATCGGCGGCGTGCGGAATTGGGACTATCGATACTGCTGGCCGCGGGATGCCTCGATGTCGGCGGCCACGCTGGTGCGTGTTGGGAGCAACGCCGAGGCCATGCGGCTCCTGGACTGGCTATTGACGATCGTGGACACGCTCGCCAGCCCTGATCGCTTGCAGCCGATCTACACCGTGACCGGCCAGGAGCTCGGCTCGGAGGCCGAGATCAGCGAGCTCTCGGGATATCGCGGCAGTCGTCCGGTGCGCGTGGGCAACGCGGCGTCGCGTCAGTTGCAGCTCGACGTGTTTGGGCCGGTGGTGGATCTGGTGCACGCGCTCGCGCAGGCGGGGGCTCCGCTATCGGGCGAGCACTGGCGCCTGGTCGAGTCGGCCGTCACCGCGGTGCAGCGCCGCTGGGAAGAGCCGGACCACGGCATCTGGGAAGTTCGCGGCCCGCGCAGGCACTACACGCACTCGAAGGCGATGTGCTGGCTCGCGGTCGATCGCGGGATCAAGGTCGCCGAGCAGTTGCTCGGGCGCGAGCGAAGCGACTGGATCGGGCTGCGCGACCACATCGCCCGCGATGTGCTCGAGCGTGGATTCAGGAGCGACCTGAACGCGTACACCATGGCCTACGGCGAGCACCAGCTGGACGCCGGCACGCTGCTGATGGGCACGATCGGCCTGATCGAGCCCCATGACCCGCGGTTTGTCGGCACCGTCGAGGCGATCGAGCACAGCCTGCGCGAGGGCCCAACCGTCTATCGCTACCGGACCGACGATGGCCTGCCCGGTGACGAGGGCGGGTTCCACATCTGCACGGGCTGGCTCATCGAGGCGTACGCGGCCTGCGGGCGGATGGACGACGCCCGCGCGCTGTATCGGGAGCTTGTGGGGCTCGCCGGTCCGACGGGGCTGTACAGCGAGGAGTGGATGCCGGGCGAGGAGCTCGCGCTCGGAAACCACCCGCAGGCCTACAGCCACCTGGCGCTCCTGAATGCGGCGATCTGTCTCGATGCGTCGGGCTGAGTGGCGTCGCGTGGCATTCCGCGTTGGATCGTCGGCTGGTGTCTGATAGGCTCGCGGCGTCTGGACGCTCGAGGCCGTGATCCTGCGGCTGTCTCTTGGCGGGCGTGCGCATTCCGAGGGCTTTCGGATGGGCGAACGGATTCGTACAAACAGAACAGGACGTGGTCGCGCGTTCACATTGATCGAGCTGCTGGTGGTGGTCGCGGTGATCGCGGTGCTGGTGGGGCTGTTGCTGCCGGCGTTGGCCTCGGCGCGACGCGCCGGGCGGGCGGCCGCCTGCGGGTCGAACCTCAAGCAGATGGGCGTGGCGTCGGGCGCGTACTCGGCGACCAACGGCGGCGTGCTGCCCTCGCTCACGTGGCGCGCGGGCGACCGCAAGAGCCGCTTCGACGATCTCAACGACGCGCCGAGCACCAAGATCGCGACCGGGCGCCAGGTGGTTGACATCCTGCGCACAAAGGCCGGGCGTCCGCAGATGCCCGACGTCGCCCAGGAGGCGATCGACGCGGGCTCGTCGTGGACCGCGACCATTTTCTACACCTACACCGTGATGTGGAACGAGCTTGGCGGCACGCTGCCGGTCGAGACCGCCGCGTGCCCCGAGCACAAGGCGCTGCTGGAGGCCCAGCGTGGGCTGTTGAGCGGCGTGGACTTGGACTTCGACGGCTTGTACGACCCCGAGCACGAGGGCGAGGTGGGGGGCGAGGGCGACGGGCGACGCTGGAAGCCGCACTTGCCATACCAGTCGAGCTACGAGATCGTGGCGGCGTCGTACGACCCGTT
>JBCAXI010000437.1:0-2435 GCA_038534175.1 Planctomycetota bacterium
GTAGAAGCTGTTCTCACCCGTCGACGGATTGCGCGTGAACGCCACGCCCGTGCCCGAGTCCTCGCCCATGTTGCCGTAGACCATCGACTGCACGTTCACCCCCGTGCCGACGAGCCCGCGAATGCCCGAGAGCCGCCGGTACGAGATCGCCTTGTCCGCGTTCCAGCTCTTGAACACCGCCTCGATCGCGAGCTCGAGCTGCTTGAACGGGTTCTGCGGGAACACGTCGCCGACCTGCTTCTCGTAGACAGCCTTGTACATGTCGCACAGCTCGCGCAGGCCCTCGGCCGGAACGTCGGTGTCCTCGCGCGTGTGGTACTTGGTCTTGAGCTCGTCGAACGCGTGCTCGAAGTGCTCGTGGTCCACGCCCATCACGACGTCGCCGAACATGTTGATCAACCGGCGGTAGGCGTCGTACGCGAAGCGCGGGTTGCCCGTCGCCTGGGCCAGGCCCTCGACGCTCTCGTCGGTCAGGCCCAGGTTGAGGATCGTGTCCATCATGCCCGGCATCGAGACCGCCGCGCCGGAGCGCACCGACACGAGCAGCGGGTTGTCCTTGTCGCCGAAGGTCTTGCCGAGCTCTTTCTCGAGCACCGCGGTGTTGCGGTGGACCTCGTTCATCAGCCCGTGCGGCAGGCGTTGCCCGCCGTCGTTGTACTTGGCGCACGTCTCGGTCGTGATCGTGAAGCCGGGAGGCACCGGCAGGCCGATCGCGGTCATGTCGGCGAGGTTGGCGCCCTTGCCGCCGATGATCTCCTTCATGGAGACATCGCCCTCGGTGCGCGTCTTGCCGAAGTAGTACACCATCTGCCCGGGCTTGATCTTCGAGCGTCCGGCCTTCTTGCCCTTCTTCGCGGCCTTCTTGGTCACGGGCCGACGCGCGCCCTTGCTCGGCGCGTGCTTCTTGGCGACCTTGCGGTTCGCCTTGGCCTTGCGGCCGCCAGCCTTCTTCGACGCCTTGCGAGCGGGCGCCTTCTTGCCCGCGGCCTTGCGTCCGGTCGCCTTCTTCTTGCTTGCGGCTTTCTTGACGCCCTTCTTTGCCGACGTCTTCTTCGCCGCCTTCTTCTTGGTCTTCTTGGCCATGGCCCGTAGATCCTCCGGGAGCGGTCACGCCGATAGCGGGCGCCGCCGCCGAGTTGGTATCCCCGCCCGCCCGGGCGTGCCCGCCGCGTGCCTTCGCACGCCGGACGCGTCCCTTGGGGTGTCGTGAGTGCCCGCCGGCTTCCCTCGCCGCCCGCGGAAGAACGCAATGGTAGAGGGCTGCCCGTCGCGAATCGCCCGTACCATGCGGCGCTTTGCACGCCACGCACACCGACGCCCCCCGCACCCGTCCCGAGCCCGTCCCGCTCGATCAGCGCGATCCGCGCCGGCCGCTGCTCGCGCTGTATCGCGCTCCATCAATCGACCCGGCTCGGCCCGATGCAACGCACCCAACGCTCCGTTTGGCCGGGCCCGCGACCCGGTGGCTCCGCGCCGACTCGGAGGATCGGCACGCCGCCCTCCAGACCCTCGACCCCCAAACCGGCGAACGCCTCGACAGCCGCGCCGATCCCGACCCGCTCGCGTCCATCGAGCGCGTGTGGCTCGAATCCCGAGCACGCCCGACGCCCGAGGGCGGCTGGCTCGGACGCCTCTACTACCGCCTCGGCGCCTGGATCGAGCCGACCGCGGGCCCCACGCCCAGCGGCCCGCTCTTCGATCTCCTCCGCCTCGACGAGCCCTCACCCTTCGCCCACACCCCCGCCCCCTCTCCAGCCTCCGCTCCGGCCCCCGCTCCGGCCCCCGAGACTCCGCTCGCCGGCGACATGGCCTCCAACCCGGGCGCCGAGGCATTCCAAGAACGCGTGCGGCGTGTGCTCGAGTACCTGCGCGACGGCGACATCTTCCAGGCCAACCTCGCCCACGAGCTGCGAGGGCCGTTCGTGGGCGATCCGCGCCGAGCGTTCGCAACCCTCGCCGAGGCCACCCGCCCGCTCTTCGGCGCCTTGATCCAAACCCCTCGGCCCACCCACCCCTCGCTCGAACCACGGATCGAATCCACGCTCTCCATGAGCCCAGAGCTCTTCCTCGATTACGACGCCGACTCAAGCCGGGTCGTCACGCGCCCCATGAAGGGCACCCGCCCGCTGGGCGAACCGGGCGCGGAGGCCGACCTCGAGCACGCCGCCAAGGACCACGCCGAGCTGGCGATGATCACCGACCTGATGCGCAACGATCTGGGTCGCGTCTGCGCACCGGGGACGATCCGCGTCGCGAGCGACCGGGCGCTCGAGCGCCACGCCGAGGGCGCGCCCGGGGCGATCCTCCAGGCGACCGCGACCGTCGAGGGCCGACTCGCGTCGCGGCACGGCCTCGCCGATCTCCTCCGTGCCACCTTCCCGCCCGGATCCGTCACCGGCGCCCCCAAGATCCGGGCGATGCAGATCATCGACGAG
>JBCAXI010000438.1:0-2431 GCA_038534175.1 Planctomycetota bacterium
TCCAGAACAACATTCTCTCCAACGACATTCTCGTGGATCGCCTGCGCGACCCGGAGTTCCCGGAGAGCGTGACGTTCAGCAACACCCTCGATGTCAGACTGAACGATGGCAACGTCGTCTCCATCGGACACGGCGGCGTCGATCGCTCGTTCTTTGAGGCGGAGATCGATGGCGAGTCCGGCGTCGGCGCGTGGAGCGACGGCGATATCGGAGGCCTCGGCCTGTCCGTTGGCGCCAACACCGGCGTGACCATCACCACCTGGGCGTCGATCCGTCGACCCAACGATCCCAACGAGGGGCCCATCGCCACGCGGCACGAGGGCAAGTGGCCCGCCTATCTCATCGAGACGAAGGACGGGCTCGAGACCTGGGCGATGGGATCGAGCGTTGCGCTCGGCACGCCCGAGCGACGCACGCGCGCGACCAACATCGGCGCCGACTTTGCCAACTACGGGGGCGCTGGATTCGACGCGACATGGCCCTCGGGCGGCGACCCGGCGAACATGGGCGGCGAGGACTTCCGGGCGACCGAGCCCTTCCGCCTGAGCTACGACGACTTCTTCGACGGCACCGCCGATCCCAATCAAGAAGACGGCCTCCACAGCACCTTCGAGAACTTCCTCCTCGCGCAGATCGATGGCTCCGGTGCCCTTGGAGCCGTCGCAGGCATATTGCCGGGCGACAACACATACGGGGTCAACCGCACCATCACCCGCGCGCCGTTCTTCAAGAACGGCGTCGTTGCGGGCAGCATCCCGACCGACCTGACCGTCACGCCGGGCCCGCGCGATTACGAGGACATCCGCCCCGAGCCCTTCCCGCGCCAGGTCGACTCCGAGGTCGCGCCGGTCGACGACGCCGGCGATGATGCGGTCATCCGCGTGGGCGACCTGCTCACGACGATGGCGATTGGGCCGTGGTATGACCCGGGGTTCGATGACCTGACGATCCCCACACCGACGACGTCGGCCCAGCAGGCCGCGCGTCTGCAGCGGCTCGAATCGGCCTGGACCACCCTCTCCGAGGCGATGGCCCTCTCGCTGCACTACCAGAACCGCTCGGTTGAGGACATGGACCTCGCCGGCAACACGATCCGCGACGTGTTCGAGAACGTCGGCGGCGACGTCGCGGGCACCGTGTTCCCCGACAACCTCCCGCTGCTCGATCGCGGTCATCTGGTGATCGACGACTTCGTGCCGTACGTCGAGGGCGACGGCACGATCGGCTTTAACGCGGGCGAGCTCGATCAAGGCTCGCTCGGCGCCACGGACATTGTCCCTCCGATGAACGCGGACCTGCCTACAGGCCTGGGCATCCCGCTCGCGCTCGAGCTCATGGACCGCTTCCGCGGCACCGAGGAGCGCGTTTCGGGTCTCACGACTCGAACGCAGGGCCTGATCAACATCAACACGGCGCCGCTCGCCGTGCTGCGCACGCTGCCGCTGCTCAGCCCCCGCGTCGATAACGGCGTGGGTGACCCAGAGTTCTGGGGCGGCGACAACGTGCTGGACGAGCAGCCCACCGGCGTGATCCAGACCGACATCGCCGCGGCGATCGTGGCGTATCGCTCGATGGGCCCGCTGCCCACCCGCCCGCTACTGGGAATCACCATTGATGAGAACGGGCCCGCGACGATGGACTTCAGCGAGGTCAACGGGTTCGTCGCGACGGACGAGACGCCGTGGTCCTTTGGCAGCGGCATTCCCGGTCTGCGCGAGATCAACGCGGTGAACGATCGCTCGAGTGAGGCGGCATACGCGCAGGAGTCGCCGCGATTCTTCCGCTCGCTCGGCGAGCTGCTGGCGGTGCGGTACGAGGTCGAGACCACGCCGGGCATGTTCGACTATTCGCTGCACAACATCACCAAGCTGGCCGAGAATGGCGTGGCCGACGCGGCGGATGACGACGTGCGGGCGGTCATCGAGGGCCGCGGCTATCCGGTCGATATTCCGGACGGCGACGACGCGATCGTCGACGACTACGACGAGAAGATCGCGATCTTCAACGCGCTGTCGAACGTCGCGACCGTGCGGAGCGATGTCTTTGCGGTCTGGTTCGTCCTGCACGGCTACCGCGAGGCGGATGTCACCGGCCTCGGCCAGCAGGACCCGATGTCCCCGAGCTTCCAGCGGCGGTACCTGATGATCCTCGATCGCTCGAACGTGACGCGATCGGGCCAGCGGCCTCGGGTGCTCGCGTTCGAGGAGTTGCCGCTCTAGGACGTCGCCTGGGCCCTGCGGGCGATACAGTGTCGCGCTGGCAGGGTGTAGCTCAGCTTGGTAGAGCACGTGCTTTGGGTGCACGAGGTCGCTGGTTCGAATCCAGTCGTCCCGATACCGCCGGACGTTAGCCCACGCTGACGGAGCACGCCGATGTGCACCTCCGGAAGCCTCAGCGGCAGAAGGCCGACGCCACCACACGCCAACACGCC
>JBCAXI010000439.1:0-2423 GCA_038534175.1 Planctomycetota bacterium
GTCTGTGGAGGCCAAGGAGGGGCTGGAGGTCACCGCCGATCGCGAGACGCTCGCGCGGCTCAGCTTCCAGCGGTTCTTCCGCAGCTACCCGTTCCTCTGCGGCATGACGGGCACCGCGGCGGACGCGACCGCCGAGATGGAGAAGGTCTACGCCCGCCCCGTGACCGTGGTGCCGACCAATCGCCCGATCGCGCGTGAGCAGATGCCGCTGCGCGTGTTCAAAACGCAAGAACCCAAGTGGAACGCGATCGTCGAGTCGATCGAGCGGATCCATCGCCAGGGGCGTCCCATTCTCGTTGGCACGCGCTCGGTGACCGCGAGCGAGTATCTGAGCGAGCGGCTCCAGGCGCGCGATCTCGAGCACCTGACGCTCAACGCGAACTTCGACGCAGACGAGGCCGACATCGTCGCCGACGCCGGGCATGTGGGGCGCATCACCGTCGCGACAAACATGGCCGGCCGCGGGACCGATATCCGGCTTGACACCGCCGCGAAAGAGGCGGGGGGGCTGCACGTGTTGCTCACCGAGATGCACGGCGCCAAGCGCATCGACCGCCAGTTCATCGGGCGGGCCGGTCGCCAGGGCGACCCGGGCAGCGCTCAGATCTTCGTCTCGCTCGACGACGAGCTGATCGAGCAATACGCCCCCCAGCTCGCCCGGGCCTTGCAGGTTCGCATGTCAGATGACGAGGCGGCGCTGGGCTCGCGGATCTACGAGTCGCTCGCGCGACTCTCGCAACGTCTGAGCGAGGCGCGCGACCGCCGCAACCGCTCGGGCGTGCTGCGACAGGATGACTGGATCGACAAGTACCTGCCGGGCCGGTGAGCGGGAGCGGTGTTCTGCAGCGTGTGGTATCGCGTTGCCTGACTTGCCCAAGCGGCCCGTTCGCGTCCGGTAACGCTAAAAACTAACTTTATCTATGGATGAGCCACCCGAACTGGTGGTTGTGGCGTACATCTACGTGTGGCCCGGGGCGCCCTGTCGGCGTTCGGGCTCGAGAGGATTGGAGACACAGATATGCGCCGTTCCCTGACCTGCGCGGCCATTGCCGCCGCCGTGGTCGCTGCGCCCTTTGCCAGCGCCCAGACCATCATTCCCACAGGAACGTTCCTGCTGAACAACCACCCGGACGGCAACGCCCGTCCGCCCCAGTACGGCCTACGCCTCGACGAGCTCGTCGACGTCACGAGCGGGCACGACATCTTCACTTTCGACTTCGACCATGCCGATAGCGAGGTCCTCCTAACGTACAACGGCTCGTCGATCCACATCGCAGGGCACGCGTTTGGTGGCCCCGACAACGGCACGATGCACGACCCCATGTCGCCCCTCACCGGTCTCTACGAGATCGAGTTCACCTACGACATGGGCCTCGCCCAGGCGCCCGGCGATGACGACCTCCTCGTCTCGGGCGTGCCCATGGGCTCGAACACCGGCTCCATCACCACGCCGCTAGGCGATGTCATCGGCCTGTGGGACAAGCCCAAGAACGACTCGTTCGCCTTCCGCCTCGGCGACAAGGACAACGACGCCGGGCATCGCGGCTTCGATGGCATCAGCGGCTGGGGCTGGCTGAACCACGGCGACGCGAACGTCCACGTCGCCGCGTCCGACTGGCTCTTCACGCTCTCGCCGACCCCCGTGCCCGCGCCCGCCTCAGTGGCGATCGCTGGCCTCGGCGGCCTGCTCGTCGTGAAGCGCCGCCGCGCCTGATCCCCCTCGCGCCCTCCCGGCGCTCGATCTCCGATCACTGATCTCCGGTCTCCATGCTCTGGTTTCCATGCTCTGGTTTCCTTGGCACGCCCGCTGCCCCATCGGCAGCGGGCGTCTTCTATTGAGTTGCGTTGAGGAGTGCTCGGGCGGAAAGTCGTCTTTTTCTCGTATCTCGCTGGCAGATCTCGAAATACGCGCCACACCCATAGAGGTGCGAGAGGGCGGATGTTGGTCCCTCTCGACACGACGGAACCGAGAGAACGAGAACCACTGAGACCGGCCGCGCGAGTGATCGAGCGCCGGGTCACGAAGAGAGAGCCACTTCCATGAAGCATCTGATTGTTTGCGCGGCCCTCGCGGCCGCGACCGGTATCGCCGCGCCCATCGCCCTCGCTCAGCCCATCATCGCACCGGGCCTCTACCGCCTGAACAACCACCCCGACGGCGCGATCGCGACGCCGCTCTACGGCCTACGCCTCGACGAGCTCGTTGATGTCACCGATGGCAAGGACCGCTTCACGTTCGACTTCGACCACCCACTCTCTGAGGTTCTCCTCAGCTTCACTGGCAGCGCCATCACGATCACCGGCGACGTCTACGGCGGCCGCGACATCGGCGATGTCTACGCCGATGAGGCCCTCACGGGCGTCTACTCGAGCAGATCATCATCGCCGGGGGCCTGGGCAAGGCCCGTGTCATAGGTGAAGCT
>JBCAXI010000440.1:0-2419 GCA_038534175.1 Planctomycetota bacterium
TGAGCGTGGCGTTGGCGCCGACGCGCGCGGCCTCGTCGAGGACGCAGTTGGGTCCGATGTGGGCGGTGTCATCGATGGCGGCGGTGGGGTGGACGACGGCGGAGGGGTGCACCCCGGGCGCGCGGGCGGGGCCGGCGGGCTGGAAGCGATCGAGCAGGGCGATCATGGCGAGGTCGGCCGAGGGAACGTAGATGAGTGCGCGCTCGGCGGGGTTGTGACCAGGCACGTCGACGCCGTCGGTGACGAGGGCGGCCGAGGCGCGCGATTCGGCCCATCGATGGGCGTGCTTCTGCTCGCGGATGAAGGAGAGGTCGCCCTCGGTGGCGCGCTCGAGGGGAGCGACGCCGGTGATGGGGAGAGCGTCGGGCCCGTCGAGGCGCGCGGCGCCCAGGTGCTGGCCCAGTAGCGCGACGAGCGCACTGGCGGGCATGACCGGAGCGGCGTTGGCGTCCGCGGAGGGCGCGGTCGAGGAGGCGGTGCTCATCGTGCTCACCGATCCGTGCTTATTGGTTCATCAGCGAGATGAGGCGGTCGGTGATGTCGACCTCGTTGGAGGCGAACAGCACGCGTTTGCGGCTGATGACGTTCTGCACGGTGCCGGCGTCGGCGTTGCGCTCGGGCACTCGGATGTTGCGGTCGTCGACGATCACGAGGTCGTAGCCCTCGCGCTCGGCGAGGGTCGAGATCGAGGCGCGGACGCTCTCGTAGATCATGCGGAGCTCGTCGCCCTGGCGGAGGCTGATGAGCTGCTCGTTGATGGCCTTGCGCTGGCCGGCGATGGCGTCGAGCTTGCGCATGTCGCGCTCGATGGCGGTGCGTTGGGTGTTGTCGGTCTCGGGGGTGATGGTGTACTGGCTGTCGAGGTCCTGGAGGTCCTGGACGATGGTGTCGAGCTCGGTCTGGAGCTGGTCGACCATGGGCTGGATGCGGGACTGCATCTGCTTGAACTGGTCGAGGTTGTTGATGAGGCGCTCGAGGTCGACGAGCGCGACGACCGAGGGGCTGGCCATCTGGCGGGCCGCGGCGGCGGAGGCGCGGGCGTGCGACCACGCGGCGACGACGCCGAGCAGCGCGATGACGAGCAGCGCCGAGGTGATCGCCTTGCCGGCGCGACGGGGTGAGCTGGACGAGGATCGGATGGGCATTCGGTGTCTCCTGGCTCCGCCGAGGGATCGAGCGGACGTGCCAAGGATGATATCGGCGTCGGCGCGCCAGGCTGGCGATCGAAGTGAGTGGGCACAAACGTGTTGCAGGGGTGACTGCATCGGGTGCGCGGCTGTTCGGGCCCCTCACCCCAGGCCTCTCCCCCAAGGGGAGAGGGAGCCAGAAGGGGAACGCGGGCTTGACGCGCTTGGTTTAGAAGGGGAGGTCGATCGAGAAGCTGAAGAGGCGCCGCTCGTCGCCGGGCTGGTCGACGACCGGGAAGCCGAAGTCGAAGGCGAGGGGCGCCGGGCTGAGTTGGGGGATGAGGATGCGGAGCCCCACGCCGGCGGAGACGCGGTAGTCGTCGAACCCGGGATCGAAGGTGACCGTGCCGGTATCGAGGAATCCGACGACGCGGAAGACGTCCTCGACGATGGGGACGGAGAGCTGGATGCCGTGGAAGAAGAGCCAGGTGCCGCCGACGGGGTCGTCTGAGGGCTCGCCGGTGTCGTTGCGCACGCCCTTGGGGCTGATGGTGCGGAACTCGAAGCCACGGAAGTTGCGGCCGCCGAGATAGAAGCGTTCGTAGACGGGGACGTCGTCGCGGTCTTGCGGGATGTAGTTGGCGCGGGTCTCGAAGGAGAGGACGGTTTTGCGGCCGAGGTAGTCCTCGTAGACGGGGATGTAGACGGCGTGCTGGGCGCCGAGCTTGGTGAAGTCGAAGTCGCCCCCGAGCGCGCCGACCTGCTCGGCGGAGAAGCTGACGCGGGCGCCTCTCGTGGGGATGAGGCGGTTGTCGAGCGTGGTGCGCACGAGGGAGCCGGAGACGCCGGTGAGGAGGTTCTGGTCCTCGAAGAGGAAGACGTCGGTGGGGCGATCCTCCTCGATGTCTTGGAGGTTGATGGACTCGACGCGGAGGCCGACGGACCCGGTCCATCGGTCGCCGAAGCGTCGCCCGAGGTTGAGCGATCCACCGAAGCGGATCTCGTCGAACTCGTCGAAGTCGCGGTCTCGGTAGAAGGCGCGTCCGGAGAGGGAGTAGTCGGTCTCGAGGAATCGGGGCTCGGTGAGGCTGACGCTGAAGAGCTGGACCTCGGTGCCGGGGTTGGCGTTGAGGTTGAAGCGTTGGCCGGCGCCTCGGAAGGCGCGGCCGCTGAAGAGCTCGCCGGGCGAGTCGGGGAAGTCGGCGATGTCGAAGTTGCGCTGGCTGATGCTGACGAGGCCCGAGAGTCCGGCGTCGGAGTCGACCAGGGCGCCGATGTTGAACGATCCGGTG
>JBCAXI010000441.1:0-2418 GCA_038534175.1 Planctomycetota bacterium
CGACTCAGCGCGCATGTGCTGAGTCGGACGCGGCGTTCTCGATCCGACGACGAACCGAACGCCCGCCGGCAAGCGACTCGATGGTCATCATGTACATGGGGCCCGCGGGACCCGTGGCCGATGCGATCGGGTTCGACATCGCCTCGATCGATGCGGCGCGCGAGGCAGCCGAGCTCTCTGCCAGCGAGAACCGCATCGCAACGTCCGCCCCGCTGCACCTCGCCCTGCCGATGCAAGACATCGGCTCGGTGTTGTATCTCCCGGTGTATCGCAAGGGAGCAAGCATCGAGACGTCCGAGCAGCGACGCGAGGCCGTTGAATTCTGGATTGGCGCCCCACTGCTGTATGACGAGCTGATCGCGATGACCGTGGAGCACGCGCCGTCTCACTGCTCCCTCTCGCTGTTCGAGCGGAGCGACGCGAGCCGTGCGCTCGTGCACGCCGGTGCAGCGAATTCCGTATCAGCCGATGGCCCCACCTGGCGTGAGGATGCTCAGATCCGCGTCGGCAGCCGCACATGGATCCTCGGCATGTCCCGCCCGGCGCCAACGCTGATGGAACTAGCGCCCCGAACAGCGGTCCCGACCTCGATCGCGGCGCTCTCTGGAGCGCTCATCCTCGCGCTTATCGCGTCGATCCTGAACACGCGCGTGCGCGCCGAGCGACTCGCCGATGGGATGGTGGCCGAGGCCCATCGGCACGACCAGCTCTTGCAGGAGACGGGGCGCCTGGTCAGGGTCGGGGGCTGGGACCTTGATCTCGCCACTTCTTCGCTGCACTGGTCGGACGAGGTCAAGCGGATGCACGAAGTTCCAGATGACTACGAGCCGCATCTAGATCACGCGATCGACTTTTATCCGGAACACGCCGCGAAACTCATTCGAGAGCATGTTGAGCGGGCCATCGAGCACGGCACACCGTGGGACTTGGAGCTGCCGTTCACAACCGCCAAGGGCAACGAGCTGTGGGTTCGCGCCGTGGGCCGCGCCGATCGATCCGACGGCACGACGCACCGACTCTGGGGCACGTTCCAGGACATCACCGAGATGCGCGCCGAGCGGGAGCGGGCCACCGCGGCGAATCGGGCCAAGAGCGACTTCCTCGCGAACATGAGCCACGAGATCCGCACGCCGATGACAGCGATCCTCGGGTTCGCCGATCTGCTCGATGATCCCGAGCAGGCGGACGCCGACGCACGACGCGACGCCATCCAAACCATCCGAGACAACGCCAGACACTTGCTCACAATCATCAACGACGTGCTCGACATGTCGAAGATCGAGGCCGGCAGGATGGACATCGAGGTCATGCCCACCGACCCCGCCGCACTGGTCAGCGAGGTGATCGGCCTGCTCGACGCCCAGGCCACCGGCAAGGGCCTCTCCATTCGGGCAGACGCGACAACTCCCCTGCCCATCTCGATCGAGACCGATCCAACACGCCTTCGGCAGATCCTCCTCAACCTCGTGGGCAACGCGGTTAAATTCACCGAAGTGGGACGCGTCACAATCCAGATCTCGTGCGACGCGGACGCGGAACGCCTCAAGTTCTGCGTCGCCGACACAGGCATCGGAATGTCCAACGAGCAGCGAGACTCTGTCGCCCGATTCGAGCCGTTCAACCAGGCCGACGGCTCCATGGCCCGCACCCACGGCGGCACCGGCCTCGGACTGCGCATCTCAAACTGCCTCACCAACATGCTCGGCGGGTCGCTGCATGTCGAGTCCGAACTCGGGAACGGCAGTCACTTCAGCTTCGACATCCACACGGGCTCGCTCGCGGGCGCCCGGCTACAAATCCCCGATTTCACATCACCGGCGCCTCGCGAGGCAAACCAGCGGGCCACGAGCGCCTCGGCCGAGCCGGGCGGGCTGGAGGGCGCGAACGTGCTGCTCGCCGAGGACGGCCCCGACAACCAGCGACTCATCACGCACCACCTGAAACGAGCGGGCGCCGATGTGACCATCGCCGATAATGGACAGGCCGCGCTCGAGATCGTCCGTGCGCGCGGAGCCGACGCGTTCCATGCGATCCTGATGGACATGCAGATGCCCGAGCTCGATGGCTATGACGCAACCCGAGCGCTGCGACGGCTCGGCGTCACGCTCCCCATCATCGCCTTGACCGCGCACGCCATGGAGGGCGACCGTGAGCGATGCCTCGACGCCGGCTGCGACGACTACCTGACCAAGCCCATCAGCGTCGAGGCGTTGCTCCTCGCATGCGCCCATCTCCAGCTGGCACCCCCGCTGGACGCCGCGCCCCCTCGCCAGGCGGGCTAGACGCGAGATCCAATCGCCGACCAGGAGACCCGCGGCGTGGTGGTCTATACTGGCGACCGGGCCGGAAGTCCGAGTCCCACCGGGCGCATAGCTCAGTTGGCTAGAGCGCTGCCGTCACATGGCAGAGGTCACAGGT
>JBCAXI010000442.1:0-2418 GCA_038534175.1 Planctomycetota bacterium
GACCCCGCGTTGCGAACGCCCAGACCGGCGCCGCCTACCCCTCCCGGCGACGCACAATGTACTGACCGGAATCGAGGTCGACATCTGTCTCGAGAAACAGCCGCTCGGGAATCGGCTGGGCCCAGAGCTCCCCCTCGATCTCGAAGACCATGTGGTTGCCCGGCGAGTCCGAGCCCTTCGAGCCCTTCCAGTGCACCTTGACCGAGCCCGGCAGGATGCGCGGCTCGAACCGCTCGATCGCCTCCCGGATCAACGCCGAGAGGTCCTCCGGTCGAACACCCGTCTCGGTCCGCCCGGTCAGGTCGCGCACGCCGTAATTCAGCACCGAGCTGAGCACCCGCGGCATGTCCTTCGCGGTGCCCTGCGTGTCGAGGTTGCCCGCGTTGAGCAGCCAGTTCAGATCGCGGAGCACGTACTCCCGGAGCCGACGCACCGAGATCACCCGGGCCTCGCGCGACTCCACCGTCTTGTCCGGCGTGTCGTTGGTCAGGCGATCCAGCAGCGAGGGCTGGAGCTGCTCTGTGAGGTCCAGCCGGCTCATGTGAGGGCCACGTCCGTCACGAGCTCGCGCACATCCAACAGCGGCAGCTCGGCGTTGCTCGTCGTGAGCACGCGCTGCCCCAACCCAGTCCAAGCGCCGTGGTCGGACTCACTCCAGGTCGTCAGACGGCTCAAACGGATCTCGTCCTGATCCGAGCCCGCCGAGCCGGGATACCGCACCGGAATGAGCGCGATCGCCGTCCCGCCGTTGGACCACTCGGCCGCCGCGGGAATCCAGATCAGGTCACGCAGATCCGTCGGCGGCTCGATCGTGAGCTTGCGGATGCGTTCGTACGGCGCCCAGAAGTACTTGCCGTTCACGATCACCTCGAGACACGGTCCGAGCCTTGCGTCGGCGTCGGCGACCCAGTCGAACCCCTCGCCGTTGAGCGTGCCACTCGTGGTCGGGGCCTTCTCGAGCGCCTCCTCGCGCATCGCCTGCGCGCCGGCACCGTCGCCCTGGCACTCGATCCGGAGCGCCTCGGTCATCAGCCCCATCCACTCGGGCGGCTCGCCCAGGATCAGCGGGCTCCGCTCGCCGCGGAACACGTCCTCGCGGAACATCTCGCACTCGATCGCACGCACGTACGTCTGCGCCAACGACATCGCCTCGGTATCAAGCTCGGGCGCCACCTTCAGCTGCGTCTGCGCCTTGGCCCAATCGCCGATCACGCACTGCAGCTGGAAGAGCAGCACCCTCGGGCCGAGCTCGGCCGGCTTGGATCGAACCTCGTCCTTCGCCGCCGACAACGCGCCGGCTAGATCGCCCGATTTCAGCAGGTCATGCGCGTTGGTCACGGCGCCTCCGATTCAAGAGGGCATGCTCGCCCCCGCCATGCCCAAAGAGCGTACCCAGGATGAGGCGCCGATGATCGACGCCAGAATCGAGCGCCCCCGCAGCCGTAGTGCGACTAGTACGGCGGCTGTGACCAGGTGGCCTTGGCCTTGCGGTCCCAGCCACGCTCGGGGTACTGCTGGTTCTCGTTGCCCTCGTGGTCGCGGCCCCAACCACGCATCGCGAACTTGCTGAAGCCGATCGTGAAGCTCTCCGACGGGCGTCCATCCGCGTCCGCGGTGAGTTCCCACTCGATGATGTAGCAGTCGCCCAGCACGATGTCGAGGTAGTTCCACGCATTGTCCGACTCGGAGAACTCGGAGTGGTGCTCCATCTGGATGAAGTAGAAAATCAGGTGCTCGATCGGCGACTGGTCCGGCATCATCGAGCGAATCATCAGATCGGGGGAGGAGACATCCAACTCCTTTGACACGCGGGTGGTCGATTCCCAGGGCGTGCCGCCCTCGCTCGCGGCCGATGTGTTACGGGCCGCCGGACGCGTCGCTGACTGGCTCGGCGAGCCAGCCCTGCTTGCGCTCGGTTGCGATCCACCCGCCGCCGGCGTCGAGCCTGAAGAGCCCGAGTTCTGGCGCATCGGCGAGGCGAACGACCAGCTCACCGAGGTGATGGGGATCATCTCCTTGAAGCTGCCGACCTGGAACGAGCCCTTGATCTTCGCTTTTTCCATGTCGAGCACGACCATCGCAACCTCCCAAGCACTCTCACCCGGTCGAATCCGAACGCGCGCGACGCCAGGGCCCGTCGCCCAAGAAACGAAATCGCTCGCGTCGGCGCCACCCGTGGCGACGCGGACGCGAGCGTGAAGGAAGCGGACAGACTTAGACGACGCTGCCGGCGCCGTCCCACGACTTCGAGCCCACTCGGCTCCAGCCGCGGTTGGTGCCGTCCACGGCGCCGTTCTTGTCGTACTTATTGGTCTGCAGCCACAGGGCGTTGTACCAGAGCTGGATCGTCTCGGTCGGACGGTCGTCCTCCGAGCCCGAGAAGTTCCAGCCCTTTACCGCCGGGGAGGCGAGCTTGAA
>JBCAXI010000443.1:0-2414 GCA_038534175.1 Planctomycetota bacterium
GTGTGGGTGGGTGGGGCTACGCTCGGCGCATGACCGATGTGACGCGAGGCGTGGTCTTCGACTTTGACGGTGTGATCGTGGACTCTGAGCCGCTGCACGAGCGGGCGTGCCGCGACGTGGCTCGATCGGAGGGCATGGAGTTCACGCACGAGCAGTTCTGCGACGAGTGCATTGGGCACGGCGATCGGCTCGCGTTCGTCGCGATCTGCCGATTGAACGGGCGCGAGCCGGAGCATGGGCTCGTGGATCGGCTGTGCGCGGGCAAACCCGGGGCGTTCCTTCGGCACGTGTTCGAGGATCCGCCCTCGCCCCACGCGGGATCGGTGTCGCTGATCCACGCGGCGGCCTCGGCGTATCCGACCGCGGTCTGCACGGGCTCGCGTCGGGATGAGGTGGAGCCGATTCTGGATCGATTGGGTGTGCTCGATCGGCTGGTGACGCTCGTGACGGCGGACGATGTGGAACGGACCAAGCCCGATCCGGCACCGTACGTGTTGGCGGCGAAGCGGTTGGAGGTCGAGCCGGCGTCGTGCGTGGCGATCGAGGACACCCCGACGGGCATTGAGTCGGCGGTGGGGGCGGGGTATCGCGTGCTCGGCGTGGGGCACACGCTGCCGGCGGAGCGGCTCACCCGGGCGCATCATGTGGTCGACGCGCTCAAGGGCGTGACGCTCGAAGAGCTGCTCAGCGTTTGATGATGGGGCGTTTGACGTTCTGCTGGAATTGGAAGATCGGCGTGGCGGCGAACAGGCCGAGCGAGAGCAGCAGGCCCATGAGCGCGGTGTAGAGCGATCCGGCAAAGACGCGGCTGAGGAGCTCGGAGGCCGGGGACCACGCGACGGGATCGCCGTAGAGACTGCGAATGGTGTAGAGCGCGACGACGACGGTCTGCGCGACGGCCGAGGCGAGCAGGCAGAGGAAGGCCATGGTCGCAGGGTTTCGTCTGATGACCATGCCGCGCATGTTGATGACGAGCCAGCCGGCGAGGGTGAAACCGAGCGCGTAGGGCCCGAGGATCGTCGCGACGCCCGCGTCGGTTCTCGGCACCTGCCACGTGAGATCGACCAGCACGCCCAGAGCGAACGAGGCCCAGAGCGCGACGCTGGACGGCGCCCACATCGCGACGAACACCGCGAGCGGGAGCACGAAGCTGGGCGCCACCGAGCCGGGGCCGATCTGCAGCACGTCCTTGAGCCCGACCTCGAGGCCGATCGCGAGCCAGGCGAAAAGTGCGAAGACGAACCAGTTCATTGGTTGCGCTCCGCGGCGCTCTCGCCGGCCTCATCCGAGGCCTGGGCCTCGGTCGTGCGGATGATGACCTCGCTCACGCGCGCGAGGTCGGTGGTGGGGCGGACGGTGATGCGGTTGCGGAGGGGCTGGTCGGGCTTGGGCTCGACGCGTTCGATGGCGCCGAGCACGAGCATCTGCGCGTGGGCGGGCCAGCCGTCGAGATCGCGAAGGCGAACGGTTTGTCCTGGCTCGGGGATGCCGATCGGCTGGCCGTCGGGGCCTCGTTCGTCCTGAACGTCGCCGACGAGCGCGCCGTCGGAGGTGGGGGTAAGGAGGCAGCCAAGGGTTCGGTCGTCGTCGAGCATGATGGCGCCGGTGATGAACCGCTTGCCCGCGCCGGCTCGGTCGGTGATGGGGGTGATGTAGGAGGTCGAGCCTGTGGCGCGCTCGACGCGGCCCAGGAGTTGCACGCCCCGGACCGTCGCGACGTCGAGTGTGTGCACGCCGAGATCGGCGCCGGCGCGGACCGTCAGCACGGAACTCGATGGATCGCTCGAGCGTGCGATCACGGGGGCGGTGACCTGGCGGGCGGCGAGATTGGGATTGAGCGCGATGGCGGCGTTGAGGTCATCGATCTGGCGGCGGAGCTCGGCGTTGATCTCTCGCTCACGGAGGAAGCGTTGCTCGGCGAGGTCGCGGTCGGCGATGAGGCCGCGGACGTCGCGCTCGTCGAGGTCGGCGCGGTCGGGGCGGGTGAGCCAGCGTGCGGCTGAGCCGATGGGCCCGCTGACCGGGGCGACGAGGCGGATGACGGGCTCGGACAGCCACGCGGCCCAACCCATCCAGCGGACAGGGAGCAGGCCGAGGACGAGCATGACGACGATGCCGGCGCCGAGGACGCGTTGCTGCGTGGCGAGTTGGGCGCCGAAGCGGGGCAAGGCGATTCCCCGATCTGGTCAGAGTTCCATGTCGTTCTCGAGAGTGGTCTTCCACTCCTCGAGGTTCTCGAGGTAGATGCTGGTGCCTCGGGCGACACAGGTGAGCGGGTCCTCGGCGAGCTGGCACTCGAGGCCGGTGGCCTTCTGGATGACGTTGGACATTCCGCCGAGGAGGGCGCCACCGCCGGCGAGCATGATGCCGTTTTCGACGAGATCGGCGCTGAGCTCCGGCTCGGCGCGCTCGAG
>JBCAXI010000444.1:0-2408 GCA_038534175.1 Planctomycetota bacterium
TGAGGGCGATCAATGGGTGGGGGTTCATTGAAGGAGTTTATGAACCGCCGATGCGAGCGTTGCGGGCGGGTCTAGGCTGTGGCGTGATCGATACGCACTGCCATCTGACGTTTCCGGACTTCGCAGGACGCGTCGATGAGGTCATGGACGAGGCGTCTTCGGCCGGCGTGACCGGCGCGATCACGATCTCTACGACCACGGAGGACTGTCTCGACGCGTTGGCGATCGCGCGTTCGCACGATCGGGTCTGGTGCAGCGCCGGGGTGCATCCGTTGCACTCGGCCGAGCTCGGGCCCGAGCCGGCGTGGGGCAACCTGCGGGTGTGCGGCGAGGACGCGCGGTGCGTGGCGTGGGGCGAGCTGGGGCTGGATCTGCACTACGACGGGCCGCACCGCGCGACGCAGGGGCCGGTGCTCGAGGCGCAGCTCGCGTGGCTCGAGCGGTGGACGGGGGAGGGGCTCGCCAAGCCGGTGGTGCTGCACTGTCGCGAGGCGTTCGCCGAGTTGATTCCGATTTTGAAGCGGAGCTCGCTGCCGAGCGATGGATTCGTGTTTCATTGCTTCACCGGCGGGCCCGACGAGGTGCGCGCGTGCCTGGACTTCGGGGCGATGGTGAGCTTCACGGGCGTGGCGACGTACAAGAACGCCGAGGCGGTGCGCGACGCCGCGGGGCTGGTGCCGGATGATCGGATCATGGTCGAGACCGACGCGCCATTCCTGAGCCCCGAGCCCAAGCGGGGCGTGCGCCCCTGCCAGCCCGCGTTCGTGGCGCACACGGCTCGGCGCCTCGCCGATGTGCGTGGCGTCGCGTTCGAGGTGTTCCACGAGCAGCTCAACGCGAACACGCGGCGATTCTTCGGCGTGGGCTGATGGTCCGTAGACTCGCGCCATGACGCCGACGCTTGCGCAGTGGTTGCACGATCTCTCGCCCTGGGTGGTGCGCCTACCGGGCACGGGGATCGGCGTGCGGTGGTACGGGCTGTCGTACATCGCCGGTTTCGCCGCGGCGTGGCTGCTCGTGCGATGGATGGGCAAGCGTCGGATGACGCCGATCCCATCGTGGGCGGCTCTGGACGCGATCATGTGGGCGGCGTTGGGCGCGATCGTTGGCGGGCGGCTGCTGTACTGCGTGCTGTATCAGCCGAGTCTGCTGTGGACGCTCGAGCCGTCGTTCCCGTTCTGGGGTGGGCTGATGATCAACCGGGGCGGCATGGCGAGCCACGGGGGGATGCTCGGCGTGTACATCGCGGCGTGGCGGATCTCGCGTGGCTTCCGGGTTGAGTCGGGAGGCGCCGCCACGAAGGAGGCCGGCGTTGAGGCGTCGCGCACGACGAACCCGTCGGAGGCCGATCGCGCGTCCGATGGCGAGGATCGGGCGGGCGTGGTGGTGGGGCGTTGCCCGCCGCTGCACGTGATGGAGGTGCTCGCGGCGGCCTCGGGCCCGGGGCTGCTGTTCGGACGGCTTGCGAACTTCATCAACGGCGAGCTGCTCGGTCGCGTCGTGGCGTCCGCGGGCGAGCCCGGCCCGAGTTGGTCGGTGCGGTATCCGCAGGAGCATCTGACGGGGCACGTCAACCGCACGCCGGAAGCGCAGCGTGCGCTCGACGAGCTGGTCCTGACGTACGCCCCGGCGGCACCGGGCTTCGCGACGGGCTACGAGCTCTTGCTGGAGAAACTGCAAGCGGGCGGCACCAACGCGGCGCTCATCGCAGAGCGGCTGGCGCCGATGGTGTCAGCCCGGCATCCGACCCAGCTGTATCAGGGGCTCGCCGAGGGCATCGCGCCGACGGTGGTGGTGT
This sequence comes from Planctomycetota bacterium, assembly GCA_038534175.1. Taxonomy (GTDB): domain Bacteria; phylum Planctomycetota; class Phycisphaerae; order Phycisphaerales; family UBA1924; genus JBCBZM01. The sequence continues at coordinate 1,799 of JBCAXI010000444.1, forward strand.
GCCTGTTGTGGGCCAGGCCTCGAGCGTTGGGCGTCGTGGGCGGGGCGTGGCTGATCACCTACGGCGGGCTGCGCGTGGTGACCGAGTTGGTGCGTTTGCCGGACGACCATCTGCGTGTGGCGCAGATCGCCGGCCTGAGCCGTGGGCAGTGGCTGAGCGTGGGGATGATCGTGCTGGGCGTGGCGCTGATCGCGTTCGGTCGGAAGCTGTCGAGCGAGCGGTTCGGCGGCTGGCGTCAGCCGGCGGGCGCCTGATCATTGCCAGAATGCTCGTTCGGAACAAGGTGCGAGAGGTGCATCGCCGCGTGGTTGCGATGGAACCGGTCATACTGCTCGACGCTCATCTCGCCCAGCAGCGGGCTGGCGTGGCGCGTGTCGGTGGACGTCAGGCGATCGATCGCGGTGCGGAGGGCCTTGACGCCCTCGTCGTCGGGTGTGGGCGGGGGCAAGAAGGCGTGCTGCATGCCCTTGGGCATCTGGATGCCACTGGGCCAAGCTCGGGCGAGGAAGCGTTTCTTGGCGAAGACGCTGGCGAAGAATCGCATGACGGGGTTCACGGTGACGTTCCATCCGTCGATGGACTGGTCGATGGTGGTCGCGAGGTGCCAGGT
>JBCAXI010000445.1:0-2393 GCA_038534175.1 Planctomycetota bacterium
GACGAGCTGATCGCGGCGCACCTGTCCGCGCGGCCGCGGCGCCGCCGTCGCTCGCCTGCGTCTCGATCGGCTGGACCTGCCCATCGTGCTGCTGCGCTACCCCGACGAGCGCACATTCACGGGCGAGCCGAGCGCCGAGATCCTGCTCCCCGGCGGCCCGCACCTCGTGGAGCGTGTCATTGATCAGCTATGCGCTCACAAGGGTGTTCGACGCGCCGGACCAGGCGAGTTCAGCGCCCGTGCGTACCTTAATGGTCGCCTGTCGCTCGACCAGGCCGAGGGCGTCGCGGGCGTCATCGCCGCGCGGACCGAGGCCCAGCTCGACGCCGCCCGCGAGACGCTGTCGGGCGCCGCGGGCGATCGGCTCCGATCCGCGGCCGGCGAGCTCACCACGCTGCTGGCGCTGGTCGAGGCCGGCATCGACTTCACGGACCAGGAGGACGTCGTGGCGATCGCGCCCGACGCGCTCGCGGCCCGTCTGCACGCGCTTCGGCGGGCGATCCGCCCCGAGACGCTCGATTCGCGCGGGCGCGCCGGCGGGGTGCTCGTCGTGCTCGCGGGCCCGCCCAGCGCCGGCAAGAGCACGCTATTCAACGCGATGCTCGGGCGCGAGCGCGCCGTGACCGACGCGACGCCCGGCACAACGCGCGACGCGCTGCGCGAGCGGATCGAGCTGCCCACGCCAGAGGGCGTCCCCGTTGGCGTCACCCTTGCCGATACGCCGGGGCTTGAGTTGGACGTTAGCGCATCGGGCGTCGCCCTCGGCGCGCTCGCCCAAGCCGATGTCGTGCTGCAGTGCGACCCGCGCGCGCGGTTCGATCCCATCGAAGCGCTGCCGCGCGAGTCGGCGGTGCTGCGCGTTCGGACGAAGGCCGATCGCCCGGCGCCGAGCGACGCCGAGGGACTGCCGGTCTGCGCGATGGACGGATCCGGCCTTGATGAGTTGCGGCGCGCGATCGTCTCATCCATCCCTGGCGCCTCGGCCGCCGATCGCCTCGCCGAGATGCCGCGTTGGCGCGACGCTCTGGCGCACGCGTGCCGCAAGATCGACCGGGCGCGCGACTCCATCGCGAAGCAGGACGGTGCGCTCGAGCATCCCGAGACGATCGCCGAGGACCTGCGCGCAGCGCTGGATCATCTCGGCGAGCTCACCGGCGAGGTCGCGCGCGACGACGTCATCGGGCGCGTGTTCGCGACGTTTTGCGTGGGCAAGTAGCGCGCGATACGCTCGGCACGACGCGGGACGCGTCCGCCGACGCTCGCCGGTGACCCAGGACAAGGACGGTCCGACATGCCCGATGCCGATGATGCGAGGTTTGACGCGGACTTCGACGCCGACTTTGACGGCGGGGACGGTTCTCGAGACAAGCAACAGCACGCGCGTCGTGACAAGATCTCCGACATGCTCGGCGAGGCCGCGCGACGCGCTCGGCGTTCGACGCGGCGCCGCGGCAGCGTTCTCCATCGTTTGCCGCGGTACGACGTGACGCTCGAGGCCGCGGACCGCGCCCGCGTGGACGAGCTGATCGACGCGCTCACGGCGCTGACTCCGCTCACACCTCGGACCGCGATGGACGCGGTGATGCTGGCTCACGCCGGCGGCTCGGCGCGTCTGCTGACCGCCCACCTCGAGGCCGCGGAGTTCCACCACGAGCGTCTCCGCGCCGCGGGCCTCCGGGTCTGCATTCGGCGCGTCGCCTGACGGCTCGCTCCAAGCAATCAGCTTCCGAGAACCAAGCGGCTCGCGCCAGCCGTCGCAGCCCCGTTGGCCCGACCCATGTTCACGCTCGTCCTTCCAACGGCGTGGTCAGCGAGGGGATCGCATCGCACCACTTCTTGAGGTCGCGTGCGGGGGTGTGCGGCTTGGAGGCTGGACATGCAACTCCGATTGGGTGACCTGCTCGTGCGCTCCGGCGCGCTCACCGAGGACGAGCGCGACGCGATCGTGGACGCACAGGGCGTCTCGCGGCGGCCCTTTGGTGTGATCGCCGAGGAAATGTTTGGTGTTGATCCGGGTGTTGTAGAGCGGGCCTGGGCCGAGCAATACGCCGCCAGCACACGATTCGTCGATCTTGAAGCGTGCCACCCGTCGCCCGATGTGATCGGCGAGGTCGATCGTCGGCAGGCGTGGCAGTTCGCGATGCTGCCGATGGAGCGGGATGGCGACGAGCTGGTCTGCTGCACGACCGCGGCCCATCTGCCGCGGGCGTTGCGGTTTGCCGGCTGGCGCCTCGGAGGGTCGGTGTCGTTCGTGGTGAGCGATCGCCAGCGGCTGGGGGCGGCGCTGGCGCGGTGCTATCCCATGGGCGGCGCCGACGCCGAGGACCTGCTCGAGCCCGAGGCGGTGCCCAGCCCAGGCGCCTGAACGGCGCGGTCTCGGCCCGGCCTCGGCG
>JBCAXI010000446.1:0-2386 GCA_038534175.1 Planctomycetota bacterium
CGCGGTTCGGCGTGTTCGCCTCGCGGTACCCCTCGATGAACTGAATGCCCAGCCAGCGGAAGATGTAATCGACCAGGCTCTTGGCGATCGGGATCTCGGGGTTGCCCGTCATGCCCGCCGGCTCGAAGCGCTGGTGCGTGAACTTGTTCACGAGACTCTTGACGGGCACGCCGTACTGCAGCGCGACCGACGTCGCGGTGCCCAAGGAGTCCATGAGCCCGCCGATGGTCGAGCCCTCCTTGGCCATCGTGATGAACAGCTCGCCCGGCATGCCGTCCTCGTACAGGCCGACGGTGAGGTACCCCTCGTGCCCGGCGATGTTGAACTTGTGCGTGATCGAGCCGCGCGTGTCGGGCAGACGGCGACGCATCGGACGACGCTCCACGTCCTTCTTCGCCTCGACCATCCGCGCCGGCTCGGGCTGCTGGGCCGCCTCGACCACGACGGTCGCGACCTCTTCCAGCGCCTCGGCCTCGCCGACCTCATCGACCTCGGCGTCCGCCTCGTCGAGGGTCATCTCGCCGTCGCTGGACTTGGTGCTGAGCGGCTGGCTGAGCTTGCAACCGTCGCGGTAAAGCGCGTTGGCTTTGAGCCCCAACTCCCACGACAGCCGGTACGCCGCCTGGATGTCCTCCACCGACGCATCGTTCGGCAGGTTGATCGTCTTGCTGATCGCGCCGGAGATGAACGGCTGCGCCGCCGCCATCATGCGGATGTGCCCGTTGGCGTGGATGAACCGCTGCCCCGTCGGGCCGCACTTGTTCGCGCAGTCGAACACCGGCAGGTGCTCGTCCTTCATGTGCGGCGCCCCCTCGATGGTCTGCGAGCCGCAGATCACCGCGTTCAGCTCGTCGATGTGCTTGGCCTTCAGCCCGAGCGCCTTGAGCGCGTTGAAGCTCGGATCGGCCTTGGCCTTCTCGACATCGAGCCCCAGGCGCTTGAGCGCGTCGTCGCCCAGACCCCAGGCGCTAAACGCGAAGCCGAGCTCGAACACGCCCGGCAGGCCGTCGGTGATCTTCTGGAGATCCTCGTTGGTCAGGCCGCGGCGCTTGAGCCACTGCTGGAGCGTCTCGTGCTTCTGCGCCCCCTTGGCGCCCTTCGGCATCGGCGTGTCGAGGCTGAGCGTGCCGACGATGAAGTCGATCACGTCCTTGCGCTGCTCGGCGTGGTACCCCAGCGACTCGAGCGCCGGATCCACCGACGCGTTCACGATCTTGAAGTACCCGCCGCCAGCGAGCTTCTTGAACTTCACCAGCGCGAAGTCCGGCTCCACGCCCGTCGTGTCGCAGTCCATCAGCAGGCCGATCGTGCCGGTGGGCGCGATGACCGTCGTCTGCGCGTTGCGGTAGCCGTGCTCCTCGCCGTGCGCCACCGCGTCGTCCCACGCCTTGACCGCGTGATCGAGCAGGCTCTCGGCGTTCGCGAGATTGATGCGCCCATCGCGCACGATGCCGTGATCGATCGGCACCGGGCGGATCTTGAGACCCTCCCACTGCGGGTCCTTTCGACCGATGCCGTGCGCGGCACGCTTGTGGTTCCGCATCACGCGGAGCATGTTGTCCTTGTCGTCCTCGTACCCCGCGAAGGCGCCGTGCTCGCCCGCGAGCATCGCCGACGTGCGGTACGAGCGACCCGTCAGGATCGCCGACAAGCACGCGCACACCGAGCGCCCCTCGTCCGAGTCGTACGGGATGCCCGCCTGCATCAACATCGCGCCGAGGTTGGCGTAGCCCAGACCCAGCGTGCGATACTTCCAGCTCAGCTCGGCGATCGCCTGGCTCGGGAAGGCGGCCATCAAGACGCTGATCTCGAGCACGATCGTCCAAAGATCAATCGCGTGCTCGTACCGCTCGATATCAAACGTGCGGCCCTCGCGGTCGTAGAACTTGATCACATTCAGCGACGCCAGGTTGCACGCCGTGTTGTCGAGGAACATGTACTCGCTGCACGGGTTCGACGCGTTGATGCGCCCCGCGCTAGGGCACGTGTGCCACGCGTTGATCGTGCTGTCGTACTGCACGCCCGGATCGGCGCACCGCCACGCGGCGTAGCCGATCTTGTCCCACAGCTCGCGGGCGTCGAAGGTCTTCGCCTCGGCCTTGTCGGTGCGTCGGTAGGTCTGCCACGCGCCGCCGCCGTCCACGGCCTCGAAGAACGCGTCGGGGATCCGCACCGAGTTGTTCGAGTTCTGCCCCGCGACCGTGGCGTACGCCTCGCCGTTGAAGTCGTAGTCGAGCGTCAGCCCCAGCTCGTCCGATGAGCCGGCGAAGTCCTTGGACTTCTCCTTGAGCATCCGCGCGCCCTCGACCATCGCCTGGACCTTCAACTCCTCGCGGACCTTCCAGTCCACGAAGTCGCCGATGTCCGGGTGGTCCATGTCGAGGCA
>JBCAXI010000447.1:0-2366 GCA_038534175.1 Planctomycetota bacterium
GATCGTCGACCGAGCCGCGGCGCACGCCCTCGGGCGTGGGCCGTTGGCCTGGGTCCACGCCGACGATCTCGGCGTGGGCGCTCAGCGTCTCGCCCGCGAGTCGCCCGAAGGCGCCGAGGCCTACAAGGCCGATCCGATCTGCGAGGGCGTGGGAGCTCACGCCCGGAGGCTACCGCGTGGCGTCAGGGGCAGCCGAGGCTCCACTCGCTGAGGTAGCAGGAGAAGTCGGAGAGGTCGACACCGTCGCCGCCGTTGCCGATGTCGCACATGCCCACGGTGGTGATGTCGGCGGCCGGGTCTCCGGTGGCCCAGAGGCTGAGGTAGAACGAGAAGTCCGAGAGCGTGATGGCGTTGTCGGGGATGCCGTTGGACGTGCCGTCGGTCGTGACGTCGGCCGGGGCGCACCCGCCCGCGGGCGGGTCGAAGGTGAGGATGAGCTGCGGGCGATTGGCGGCGGTGGTCGCCTCGCGGCTGTCGAAGCGTTTCGCGGTGGGCGCCGAGGTCTCGTTGCCGATGAGGATCCAGCCGTTGTTCATGGCGGGGTCGTCGAGGAAGAGCTGGACGTCGGCCGCGAGTTCGGCGCTCGACCAGACGTAGAAGCCGTTGCCCCCGACGATCGCGTCGGCGGACGAGATCGCATCGAAGTCGCCGCCCGGGCTGGTCCAGGCGGTCGCGGGCCAGAAGCTATGGATCCAGGTGGAGGAGTCGGTCGTGCTCACGCCGCCGCCGCCCTCCTGGCCGAAGGCGTCGGTCGTGCCCTCGCCCCACGGCGTGGTGACGCGGTGCAGCGTGGTGTCGGTGTTGCCGGCGATCGTGCGGTTCATGCGGAGTTGGAGCGTGGCCGAGGTGATCGTGGCCCCGGCGGGCACGGCGGTAGCGATGTCGAATTGCAGCACGGCGCGTCGGAGGCGGAGGCTCTGGTCGCTCTGGACGGTCTGGCCCGTGAAGATGTGTTGCCCAGCGCCGTTGGCCAGGTCGCCGAAGTCGTTCTCAAATAGCGTGCCGTCCTGAGACGGCTCGAGGACCGCGTCGGCGCCGAGGCCGCTCGCGAGGGTGGAGGAGGCCAGTGCCAGCGCGGACAGCGCAACGGGAATGATGGGGGTACGCATGATCTCTCCTGTGCGTCGGGTCGGGGCCACGAGGCCGCACTGTACGGGGGCGCGGGCCCGTCACAAAGGGTGTTACACGCCCACGAGGTCCCCGCCCGGAGCGGGCGTGGCGCCGAAGTCGGGAAGTCCGGCCTCCTGACCGATCAACCTTGCGGCAATCTGGGCGCTCAGGAAGATCGTGGGAAGCCCGCTGCCCGGATGCGTCCCGCCGCCGGTCATGAAGAGGCCCTCGAAGCCCTTGAGCTTGTTCTGCGGGCGAAGATGGAGCATCTGCCCGAGGTTGTGCGCCAGATTGAACGTGGCGCCCCAGTTGATGTTGCTCGACTGCCAGTCGGCGGGGGTGATCTGCATCTCGGCCTCGATGCGGTCCTCGATGTCGGTCAGGCCGAACTTCGTGCGGAGCTGCTCCATCGTGCGCTCGCGCATCTCGGGGGCCTCCTGCGCCCAGTCGATGCCCGACTTGAGGTTGGGCGTGGGCACCAGGACGTACAGCGCGCTGTGGCCGTCGGGCGCGAGCGAGGGATCCACGCCCACCGGGTTGCAGACGTACGTGCTCGGGTCCTCGCTCAGCTCGCCCGTGACAGCGATCTGGTCGATGTTCTGGCGGTAGCGCTCGCTGGTGTAGATCGTGTGGTGCGGGAGGTCGGTCTCGCCGCGCACGCCGAGGTAGAGCATGTACGTGCTGCACGAGTAGCGTCGATCATTGAGCGCGCCGTCGCTCTGGCCACTCGAGCGCAGGTGGGCCGGGATGAGGTTTTTCATCGCCCAGGTCGCATCGGCGTTGCAGACGATGTAGTCGTGCTCAACGGGCTCGCCGCTTACCAGCACGCCCGACGCGCGCTTGCCCTTGAACAGGATCTCGTCCACGGGCGAATCGGTGCGCACGTGCCCGCCGAGCTCCTCGACGACCTCGCCCATGGCGTGCATGAGCGCGTTGCACCCGCCGACGGGGTGCCAGATGCCGTACTCGTACTCGATGAATGGCAGGATCGTGAACAGGCTCGGGCACTCGTACGGGCTCATGCCCAGGTACTTGCTCTGGAAGCAGACCGCGAGCTTGACGAACGGATCGGTGAAGTAGCTTCCGAGTTGCCCGTGCACGGTCTGATGGGGGTTCAGGTGCGGCAGCGAGCCCATCGCCTGGAGATTCACGAGGTCTAGCGGCGTGCGCATCGGGCTGCGCAGCACGGGCTCGAAGGCGTCGAGCTTGGCGCGGTTGTCGTTGATGAACTTCTTGAACGCCAGCCCGTCGCTCTC
>JBCAXI010000448.1:0-2354 GCA_038534175.1 Planctomycetota bacterium
CCCGACGCGGCCTCGGCGCGCGAGCAGCTCGCGACCCAGGGGCTCTTCGTGAGCGAGATCGGCGCCGCCGCCACCGAGTCGAGCGGCTCCAACGGCGGCGGCGGTCTACGAATCGCCCAGCTCCTGTCGCGTGGCCGCGAGCTTGGGTCCATTGTCGAGTTCTCCCGCAGCATGGCACTGCTGGTCACGACCGGCACGCCCCTCGCCGACGCGCTCGCCGCGCTCGAACGGCAGGCAACCGACGAGCGCTGGGCCGAGACCGTGCGTGGCGTGCGTGGCCAGGTGGAGCGAGGCGCCTCGCTCTCCGAGGCGATGAGCGCGAATCCGGACGTGTTCGATCCTGTCAGCCGGTCGCTGGTCGCCGCCGGCGAGGCCTCGGGCGAGCTGCCCGCGATGCTCAACCGGCTGAGCCACGTGGTGCGCCAACGCCAGGTGACACGCAACGCGATCTCCGGCGCCGCGGTGTATCCGATGCTGCTCATGTCGGTCGCGTTCTCCGTGATCGGCGTGATGATGTTTGTGGTGGTGCCGCGCTTCGCGGACATGTTCGAGACGCTCAACGCGCCGCTTCCGCCAACGACCGTCCTGCTCGTCGCGATCAGCTCCTTTGTGCGAGGGTGGTGGTGGCTCATGCTTCCGATGGTGCTGGCCGCGATGGTCGGCGCCGTCTGGTGGCTGCGTTCGCCCGCTGGGCGCCGCGCGATCGACACCGCGATGGTGCGCATGCCCATCGGCGGTCGACTGGTTCGATCGCTCGCCGCGGCGCGGCTTGCTCGCCTGCTCGGCGCGCTGCTCGCGGCCAAGATGCCGCTGCTCGAGTCGCTCGATCTCGTGCAGGCCGCGATGACCAATCGCCTGTACGTCGATCTGTTGGACCGAGCACGCGATGAGGTCTCGGGTGGTGGCGATCTCTCCACGAGCTTCGAGCACTCGGATCTCGTCTCGCCCACGCTCGCTGAGGCCATCCGAAGCGGCGAGGCGACCGGGCGTCTGGGTGGAGTGCTGTCGGACCTGGCAGACCACATGGACGAGGACAACGCCATGGCGATTCGCTCGATCACGACCCTGATCGAGCCGGTGATTCTCATCGTGATGGGCGTCGTCGTTGGGTTCGTCGCGGTGAGCATGTTCCTGCCGCTGTTCGATCTGACGGCGGCAAGCGGATCGGGGGGCGTGTGATGCCTGTGCCAGTCTCGATCGGAGTGGAGATCGGCTCGCGCGCGCTCGGGGCCGTGGCGACCGATCGCGCGGGTCGAACGCTGGGGCGCCTGCGGCTCACGCGCGAGACGTCGTCGGTGGCGCCGAGCGAGAGCGACCTTGCCAGGCTGGCATCGGCGCTGCGTCGACGGGGTTGGGTTGCTCGGAGCGCGTGGGCGGTTGCCCCGCGCGAGGCGACCACGCTGCACGGTCTGACGCTCCCGCCGCCCGAAACTGGGGCGCCACTCGATAAGTTGGCCAGAGCCGAGGTCGCTCGAATCGGGCATCGGTCCGAGGACTCGTTCGAGCTCGCCTGGTGGCTCGCGCCCATGGCCCACCGGCGAGGCGAGTCGGTGCTCGCTACCGCCGCGGTGGTTGATCACGACACGTCGACCGCGGTGCTCGATGGCTTCGAGTCTGTGGGGCTCTCACTGAGGGGTCTGCTGCCATCGGCGTGGGCGCTGGTCGCGGGCGCGCGCGAGGATCTGCCGACCTCCGGGCTCGGTGTGTTGCTCGACGTCGGATGGGGGCGCAGCTCGCTTGTCGCGGTGTCTGGCGACGCGCCCGCCTACGAGCGTCGGCTCAGCTCGGCGTTTGGAATGTACGTTCGCTCCGTCGCCGAGCGGCTCGATCTGTCGGACGCCGAGGCCCTCCGCACCATCGGGCGGGTCGGTGAGCTCGAGGGACGGCTCGCGGAGATCGTGGCCGACGGGCTGCGGCGGTTCGGCGAGGGCCTCGCGGCCGAGCTCGACGAGTCCATCGGCTACCTGCGTTCGCTCTGGCCAGACGAGTCGATCGGACAGATCGTGCTCTCGGGCGCCGAGGCCTCGGGTCTCGATGATTGGCTCATGACCGCCATCGGACTCTCGGTGATCTCGCCGACACGGGCGCCGGCGTCGATGGTGTCGGCCTACGGCGCCTCGCTCATCGCGGGTGGCTGCGAGCGGAGGGCCGCCGCATGAGACGCGCGCCCAACCTACTTCCCACGGCACTGATGGACCAACGACGGGCGCGTCGCCGACTCAACGTCTGGCTGCGGTGTATCGCGCCGCTTACCGCGTGCGTCCTACTCGGCGTCGTGTGGTCGTGGGGCGCACGCGCCTCGGCGCGGTCCGAAGCGGGCGACGCGATGCGGTACGCCGAGGCCAGGCCGCCTT
>JBCAXI010000449.1:0-2345 GCA_038534175.1 Planctomycetota bacterium
CGTCGCCGACGACTGGTCAAACTGCACCAGCGACAGATCGCCCGTCAGCTTGCGGCGACGGTCCTCGGGGTCCAGGCCCGCGGCGTCTTTCCAGAACGCGATGAGCTGCTCGGCCTCCCCCCGCGACATCGTGCGCCCTTTCTGGCGCACCCCGTCAACCAGAAAGCTGGAGACATAGTGCTCGCGTCCGTCGGGCGCCAGGTCAACCTGCGACCCACGCGTGCGCTTCGCGCTGAGCACCAACTCCTCGGCGGCGACACGCAGCTCGTACTCGGGCGCGTCCTTCTCCGGCACGCTCAGCGTGGACTTGTCCGGACGCTTGATGACCAGCTCGGCCGTCTTCTGCAACGCCGAGGCCTTCTTCTTTGCCTTGGCGTCGGCGTCGGGCTTGAGCGCGGCCAGATCGAGCTTGAGCCGGTGCCGATCGGGCACGCGCTCGTCTTTGTTCGTCAGAAGGGCGAACACGATCACGTCGAGGGCCAGGATCACGCACAGCGTCGGCAGCGCGATGAAGAACCCGAACTCGCCCGGGATCAGCAGCACGCCCAGAAACGCGAGCGTGCCCACCGCCATATGGACCGCGTTCCAATTGTCCCGTCCGAGGTGGAATCGCGCGGCCTGCTTGTCCAGCACCACCGACACCACGTACGCCCAGAACCCAAGAGGCAGCAGCAGCAGCACGGGTTTCCACCATGAGACCAGGACCAGGCCCTGCGCGAGCGTGGGTGCGTCGTAGAGCGGCGCTTCGGCGCCGAATAGGGTCGCGATCAACGTTGCGTCCTTCCCGTCTTAGCCGGCGCCCCCGCCCGATTCTTCTGGCCCGAGGCCCCTAGCCGATGCCCTTGAGGCGCATCTGGAGCTCGTCCTTGTTGGGTGTTGCCTCCATCGCGGTGCGCAGATGGATGTACTCCTGCTCCACCAGCTGCACGAGCGCCTCGTTGAAGTCGAGCATGCCCATCTGCTTGGCCTCGATCGTGTTGAGGTACTCACGCAGCTCGCCCTCGCGGGCCTCGAGCACGTGCGTCCGCGTCACGCCGTTGCCCATGAGAATCTCAACCGCCGGGATGCGCGGGATGTTCTCGTGCAGCGTCGGCAGCAGCTTCTGGTACACGAACGCGCGCATCTGGTACGCGAGGATCTTGCGGACCTGCTCGACCTCTTCCTGCTCGAACAGGCCATAGATACGGCTGAACGTCTGCGTCGTGCTCGACGCGTGGATGGTTCCGTAGACGAGGTGCCCGGTCTCGGCGGCGTGCAGCGCGGCCTCGAACGTCTCCTGGTCGCGCATCTCGCCCACGAGCACGATGTCGGGGTTCTCACGCACGAGCGCGCGCAGCGCGATCTTGAAGTCCAGGCAGTCGATGCCGATCTCACGCTGGTTGATGACCGCCTTCTTGTCCTCGAAGATGTACTCGATTGGGTCCTCGATCGTGAGGATGTGCACCGGGCTGCGGGCGTTCACGTAGTCGAGCATCGACGCGATGGTGGTGGACTTGCCCGAGCCCGTGACGCCGCAGAGCAGCACGATCCCCTGGGGCTGCATCGCGATGTCGGCCATCACGGGCGGGAGGTGCAGCTTCTCGAAGGGGAGGATGTCGCTCGTGATGAGGCGGGCCGCGACGGAGAGCTTGCCGCGTGCCTGGAACAGGTTGACGCGGAAGCGGGTGTTGTCGTCGTAGTCGTACGCGAAGTCGACCGAACCGAACTTATGGAGGTCGCCGAACTGCTCCTCGGTCAGGATCGCGCGGGCGATCTGCATGAACTCCGTGCCGCTGACCGGTTCGGTGTCGAGCGCCTTGAGCGCGCCCTTGAGGCGCAGCCGCGGCGCCAGGCCCGACTTCATGATCAGGTCCGACCCGCCGAGCTTCATGCACGCCTTGAGGAAGTCGCCCCAACGCGTCTCGTGCGGGTCGGGCTTGTGCTCGAGGTTGACCGGCGCCACGTGACCCACATGTGTCGCGTCGGTCTGAGACTGATCGGAAACGCTCATGCCAAACGGTCTCCATCGGCGCCTCGCGCCGGCCCTCGACGCCGTCCGTGGTGGTCCCCCGCGCGGCTCGCCATCGCGAGTCCCCGAGTCGCCCAGCCGGTCCGTCGGTCGAGCGTTGCGCTCCAGCGTAGCGGCCCGGCCTGCCTGGGGCAGCGCCCGCCAACGAGGAGATCGTGCGAAAACGAGAAAGGGCCGACTCCGCGTGGAGTCGGCCCTCATGTTGCTGCTAGCTGTTGCTGCGAGGGGTCATCGATCCAGATGGATCAGTTGGCCGACAAGGCCTCGCCCGGGCGACCGAGGACCTCGACCTTGGGGTCGTCCTCGCGCTCCGGCTCGCCGAGGAAGTTGGCCTCGA
>JBCAXI010000450.1:0-2328 GCA_038534175.1 Planctomycetota bacterium
CTCGATGGTCGGCACGGGCGTGGCGTTCACGCGCAATCCGTCGACGGGTGAGAACAGCTTCTACGGCGAGTTCCTCATCAACGCCCAAGGCGAGGACGTGGTCGCGGGCATCCGCACGCCCAGGCCGACCATCGAGATGAAGGGCTGGAACAAGAAGGTCTACGACCAGCTGATGAAGATCAAGAAGCAGCTGGAGACCCACTACCGCGACATGCAGGACATCGAGTTCACGATCGAGCGCGGCAAGCTGTACATGCTGCAGACGCGCACTGGCAAGCGCACCGGCGCGGCCGCCGTGACGATCGCCTGCGACATGGTCAAGGAGAAGCTCATCAGCGAGGACGAGGCGATCCTGCGCGTGCCCGCGGGCGATCTGACGCAGCTGCTCGTGCCGAGCTTCGATCCGACCGCCAAGAGCGTGGCCGAGGTGCTGGCGCGCGGGCTGCCCGCCTCGCCCGGCGCGTCGGTGGGCAAGCCGGCGTTCACCGCTGAGGAGGCCGTGGACCGCGCCCGCGAGGGCGAGTCGGTCATCCTCGTGCGCAAGGAGACAAGCCCCGAGGATGTCGAGGGCATGCACTCGGCGGCGGGCATCCTGACCTCGACGGGCGGCATGACGAGCCACGCCGCGGTCGTGGCGCGCGGCTGGGGCAAGTGCTGCGTGGCGGGCGCGGGCGACATCGAGATCGACGCTGCGGGCGGCACGTTCACCGTCGGCGGGCAGATCTTCGGCCGCGATGACACGGTCTCGATCGACGGCTCGACGGGCGAGGTGCTCAAGGGCCCGGTCAACCGGGTGACCCCGGAGTTGTCGGGCGACTTCGCCAAGCTGATGCGCTGGGCCGACAAGCGCCGCACCATCGGCGTGCGCACGAACGCGGACGCGCCGGCGGACGCGCAGCGGGCTCGGGAGTTCGGCGCCGAGGGCATCGGGCTGTGCCGCACCGAGCACATGTTCTTCGAGGGCGAGCGCATCGTGTCGATGCGGAAGATGATTCTCGCTGAGCACGAGGACACGCGTCGGGCGGCGTTGGATGAGCTGCTGCCCTACCAGCGCGAGGACTTCATCGGCATCTTCCGCGCGATGAAGAACTTCCCGGTCACGATCCGCCTGCTGGATCCGCCGTTGCACGAGTTCGTGCCGCACGAGGCGGACGCGCAGGAGGAGCTGGCCTCGGCGCTCGGCGTGAGCGTGGAGCGCGTGCGTCGGCGCGTGAGCATGCTGCACGAGATGAACCCGATGCTCGGGCACCGCGGGTGTCGCCTCGCGGTGACGTACCCCGAGATCCTCGACATGCAGGTCCGCGCGATCACCGAGGCGGCGATCGAGTGCACGATGGAGGGCGTGAAGGTCGCGCCCGAGATCATGATCCCCCTCGTGGGCACGCGCCAGGAGCTGGCGATGCTGCGCGAGGAGGCCGAGCGCGTGATCGACGCGGTGAAGAAGGAGCACGAGTTCACCAAGCGGATCGAGCTCAAGATTGGCACGATGATCGAGATCCCCCGCGCCGCGGTGACGGCCAACGAGATCGCCGAGGTCGCCGACTTCTTCAGCTTTGGCACCAACGACCTCACGCAGCTCACCTACGGCTACTCGCGCGACGACATCAACGGGTTCTTGCCCGACTACCTCCGCCGCGACATCTTGCCCGTCGACCCGTTCCAATCCCTCGACCAGACGGGCGTGGGCCAGCTCGTCGAGATGGGCATCGAGCGCGGGCGGTCGACCAAAGGAGATCTCAAGATCGGCATCTGCGGCGAGCACGGCGGCGATCCGTCCAGCGTGCACTTCTGCCACAAGGCGGGTATGGACTACGTGTCGTGCTCGCCGTTCCGCGTGCCCATCGCCCGCCTCGCCGCGGCGCAGGCGGCGTTGATGCACGGGTAGAACTGGCCAGATCGCAAAGAGACCGATCGCAAAAGAACGGGCGGGAGCGCTCACCAACGCTCCCGCCCTGTTTCGTTTTCAGATCTGCGAGTTGCCTCTCCGCGCTCTGGCGATCTCGCCCCTTCAGCCCTGCTCTTCCATGAACCGGTCGAGCATCTTGCGGATGGTGGGGAAGGTGTTCTCCGGCTTGCCGCCGACGAAGCGTTCGAGCTCCTGCCCGCGGGGGCCGATGAGCACGAACGTGGGGAAGGCGCGGATGCGGTACTCCTGAACGAGCCGCTCGGCGTTGGGCAATGGGGTGTAGGTGTACTTGTGGTCGTCGAAGTACTTGGTGATCTCCTCGTCCGGGCTGCGGAAGGCGGGAGCGAGCACGACGAGGCCCTTGTCCTTGTAATCCTCGTGCAGTTCTTGGACGAACGGGCTGGCCTTCTTGCACGGCACGC
>JBCAXI010000451.1:0-2327 GCA_038534175.1 Planctomycetota bacterium
TTGGCCCACGAGGGACCCACATGAGATCGATCAGACACGCTGTCGTTGCCGCCCTGTCACTGGGTGCCGCTCTTTGCACGCTTTCGGCTTGCGGCGAGGGCGCTTCGAGCACGGCAGACTCCGACGACGGGAGCGAGACTGCTTCGAGCGAGCAGGCCGCAGGAGGCAACGCGGGCGAGTCGGCCCAGCGTGGCGACCATGCCGCGTTGGACGCGTTCGGCGCCGAGATGGTCGAGGCGCTCAAGGATGGGGATACGGACAAGCTACTGTCGCATGTCGAGGGCGTGGGCTTGCCCGAGGGCTGGCAAGCGATGATCACGCCGATGTTTGCCGGCATGCAGGGGCGCGAGCTGAGCAGCGCCGTCCGCCCGGTGTCCGAGTTCAGCCGAGAGGACCTTCAGTGGCCCGAGGGCGACCTGCCCGAGGCACTCGGCTCGGTTGAGCACATCCTCGACGTGTCGTACGAGAACACCGAGGCCAACGGCGACTCCGAGAGTGGCCGATTCACGTTCCCGCTTAAGCAAGTCGATGGCGAGTGGCGTGTGCTGCTCATCGGCCCCGACGCCTGAGTCGGCAAACGCCCCGATGTCCGCCTCTGAGCAATACAGGTAGGCTACGCCCTATGAGCGAAGACAACATCTCTGAGTCGCCCGCAGAGTCGCCCTCCGCGCCTGGCGCGCCGCCCGAACTCGTCCCGCACCCCACGCCGCTCGCCTCGGCCCCCAAGGCCTACGTCGAGACTGTGCAGAAGGGGCTGCAGTTCGTGATCTACGGCACCCTTGCCCAGATCGGGTTCGCGCTGCTGGTGCTCATCGCCAGCGTCGGCGCGAGCTTTCTTGGCGAGACCGTGGTAAATGTCGTTGGCTTGCTGGCCGCGCTGATCGGCACCGGCATCGCGGCGATCGTGCTCATGGGGTGGATGCGATTCAGCGAGCCCGACGAGAGCGTCGCCGGCGAGCACGACGGTGCCGAGCCGCGCAAGCTGGTGCGCCTGGCGGTCTACATCCTCGCGGGCCTGTACGCGTTGAATCTGCTGGCCTCGCTCCTGGCCTTCATCGGGCTGGGCATCCTGGCGTTGCCCGTTTCGTTGCTGCTGTTCCTCGCCACCGCGTTCATGCTGTTCGCGGCGATGGGATACGTCAACTGGATGGCCACGCGGATCCCCAGCGAGGAGACGTACGAGCGATCGAAGATGTACCGCTGGCTGCTGCCGCTGCTGTACTTCCCTGGATGCGCGTTGATCGTGGCGCCGCTGGTGGGACTCGTGCTGTATCTGCTGCTGCTGTTCAAGGTGAAAGAAGAGATCGAGGGCGTGCAGGGCGCGAGCCCGGCCTGAGCGATGGCCTCGGCACACGCCCCCACCGCCACCGGAACGGTCGCGATCGAGGACGCGGTCTGCTTCGGCTGTGGCTACCGGCTCGTCGGACTCGATCCCGACGGACAGTGCCCTGAGTGCGGGTTCTCGGTGGATCGCTCGCTCCGCGGGGAGCTGCTCGTCAACGCCTCGCCGAGGTACGTGACGGGCGTGCATCGCGGCGTCACGACCGTATTCTTTGGGCTCGTAATGAGCCTGCTCACGAACGCGGCGATGATCGTCTTCGCCGTCGCGGTGTTCATCATCGCGATCGCTCAGGCTCAGGGAAACCAGGGCGGCCTTCCGTTCTCTCCGGCGCTGCTGCAGGTGCTGCCGACCGCGCTCGGCGTGCTGGTGGCGTTGGTGATGCTCTTTGGATGGTGGCTCGCGAGTGCGCCCGATCCCGGCTACACCGGGCGGCACGACGGCTCGAAAGCGCGACGCTGGCTGCGGGTCTCCGTGTGCGTGCTCGCGGTTGCCCAGATCCTCAATCTTCTCATGACGACTGTGATGAGCGGCGGCGTGATGTCGTTCGGTTTCTTAGGCCTGTCGATGTTGGTCGGATTCGTGGCACTCATGGCGTGGGGCGTGTGGTTCTTTGCGTCCATGCAGTACGTGCGCTGGATGGCGCCCCGCATTCCCGACCCCGCGATCGGCCGCGCCGCCAAACGCAATATGTGGCTGCTGCCGCTGCTGTACATCCCCGGCTCGATCGTGCTCTTGCTCGGTCCCGTCGCCGCGATGATCCTCTACGGCGTGATGGTTTACAAGCTTCGCAAACGCCTCTCGCGCGTGCTCGAGCAGCAGCGAGCCTCGCTCGCCTGAGCGCGTTGCGTTGTGGACACGAACTGCACCAAATCACCGGAGTAGCTGTAGCACACGATCGGCCTGCGCTGACCACGGGACGCGGTCGGCGATCTCGATCAGCTCCCGGCGCCCGTTCGGCGAGATCTCGCGATCGGCGGCCACCGAC
>JBCAXI010000452.1:0-2315 GCA_038534175.1 Planctomycetota bacterium
TCGCGTTCGACATCGCGAGCAGGTGCAGCAGCAGCGTGGCGCCGAGATAGGCGCCGGCGAGGAGCACCGCGGCGCGTTGCAGGTTGAGCACGCCGTCGCGCACGAGCGACACGGCGAGCAACCCTTGCGAGGACGAGGAGGGCGCCAGCAGCCCGACGCCGATGCCGGTCGCCGCGGCGCTCGCGGGCCCGCCGGTTACGCGCGCGACCCAAGTCGGGAGGCGTTGGCCGACCGCTTTGTCGAGCCCCTTGCGCAGAAACCGCACGCCGAACAGGATCAGCGCGACGCCGCCAAGGGCGTGTAGGAGTGGAAGGAGACTCTCGAGCACAGGGGGTCCAGACGAGCGGCACACGCGTTCGGGCCGATTGTTCGTTAGCGCAACGCTAACTGTATCTTCATAAATCGTTGATCGGATGGTCACAGGGCCAACTTTGGCTGCGATCACATCGGGTAGTTGTCGGCAGAAGGAGCGAGTTTGGCCCATGGCGCTCGTGAGCGGCCGATCGATCATCGATCCAAACGTACTCATAAAGTCCAAACAACCGTGTCCGCTCGGCGCTCGAGCGCAAGAGAAACGCCCCCCTGGCGGCTCGGGCATCGAGAGGCCGGGGAGGCGTGGCGTTCAGTTGGTCTTGTGTCGGCGCGGGGGTGCCGGCGCCGGGCCTATCGACGTCGCCGCGCGAGCAGCGCTCCGGCCACAAGGCAGACACCCATCGATCCCGGGGCGGGAATCGCGGAAACCGGAATGCGGAAGATCAGGAACTCGTGGTGCCCATCGGGTCCCTCCGGGCCGGCGTCGAAGGGGTTGCCGATAGAGGCGGGATCCTCGTTGTACCACATCCATTGGGCCGAGGCGTCGATGCCGTTGATGGTGCCGAAGGGGTGCGTACCGCTGGGCGCGCCGTCGTTGGCGTCGCCGAAGGCGAGCGCGCCGACGCCCGGCGAGCCGTCGGGCAGGAGGCCGTTCTCATCGACCCATCCGACGCTCGTGCCGCCGCCGCCGCCGTTGGCGTTGGCGATCCCGATCTGCGCGTTGATGAGCGCGATATCAGCGGCGTCGTTGGTGAGCGTGTCGGCGGGGACATTGGAGTCGCGATCGATGCCGGTGCCGTAGACCTCCCAGCCGACGCCTGGGTTGGTGCTGATGGTGGCCGCGCCCACGGTGAACGAGGCAATGGCGCCCTGGAGGACGCTGTCGTCGGACCAGCCGATGAGGTACATGTAGTCGCTGGCGGGGAGGCCGTTGAGGTCATAGGCCTCGGGCCCGACGCCGGAGTTGGTGAACCCGTTGCCGGCGTTGGCGGTGCCGGCGGTGTAGAGGACGGGCAGACCGTTGGTGATGTCGGCGGCGCTGGTGTTTCGAATGCCACCGAAGTAGCTCGAGGTGGTCATGCCGGTGAGGCTTCCGAAGCCGAAGCCGTAGGCGTTGTCAACGGTGATCACGCCGTCAACGTCGACCGCCCAGGCCGGCGAAGCGATCAGGGTTCCCGCGACCAGCGTGACGAAGATGGCGCGACGGGCGCCCGACTTTTCGGTCTTCTGCAACATGCTTGCTCTCCCTCGCCGCGCCCCTAGGTGGGGCGCGCACGACAACACCCGTCGAACCGACGCGGACACGTCGACCGTTCAAACGGGAACAATCAAAGCTCGCGCGTTTGACGCTGCAAAAGAAAGACAAGCGATCGAACGCGACGGGACACACAACGGCGACCGACGCGGGCTCTCACCGGCGGCCGCCAGCACGCACGCGCGACGAACGCTCTGGATCACCCACGAGCCATCGACGTTCGCACGTCGCGCAAGTCGCACGCTACCAGTCGACCGAAGTCCGGTCAATAGAACAGGGGGAACGCCTAGTCGCGTCCGTCACGACGCTGGTGCGAGGGATCCCAGACGACCTCGCGTCGCTTGTTGTGCAGGGTCGCCGCTCGAGTGACCGCGTCGCTGCCGTACTTGGCGACGATCGCGTCGGTCGCCGCGTCGGCGCGGGCGGCGCGCGCCTCGTTGGGTGCCTCAAACAGACCACCCTGCCGCCCCGCGCCCGTGGACTCGGCGCGTCGTGACAGCTGGCCGGCGGTCACGCCGATCAGGCGCACGGGGCGAAACTCTCTCGTGGCCCACGCGTCGAACAGTCGGCGAGCCATGCGATACAGCTCGTTCGTCGCGTCGGTCACGCCCGGAACATCGGGCAGGACACCCGAGCGCGTGATCGTCTCGAAGTCACCGAAGCGGATCTTCACCGTCACGCCGCGAGCGACGAGCCCGTGCACGCCGACCGTGAGGCCAAGACAATCGGGCACGAGCAGACGTTCGGG
>JBCAXI010000453.1:0-2302 GCA_038534175.1 Planctomycetota bacterium
ACATCGGTGCTCAGCCAGCTCGTGTACGAGCAAGAGATCGCCTCACGCCAGAACGAGGCGCGGGCGGTCATCACACGGATCTTCATTCTGAACGACTTCGGCAAGATCAGCGATCAATACAAAGAGATCATCCGAACGCACAAGGACATCGGCGTGAGCGTGGGGTACCTCTCGTCCACCGACGATCGCGACACCTCGTACGTGAACAACATTCGCAAGCTCACAAAGTCTCGAGACTTCATTCTCGTCAACGAGGAGTACCTCCTCGCGTTCACTGTGACGAGAGGCGGCGACAACGAGTCGCTTCGTTGCGTCCGCAATCCGAAGCTGGTGCACGCGATCAGGAGCGAGTACGACAAGCTCGCCAAGCACGCGATCGCGAACAACAAGGTGGACATCGATTAGCCGCGCTTGGCTAGTTAAAGTCCACGCCCGCAGCACCGTTGAGCGTGTCGTGCATCCGCACCGCCGAGCGGCCCTCGCCGAACGGGCGCCGGGGCGAGGGGTCCGCCGCGGCCTGGGGCAGGTGCGTCGCCGCGTGCCCGTCGGCGAACGCGATCGGGGTCGACGCCTGCCAGTGCCCGTCCACCAGACGCGGACGCGAGGACTCGAACGCCAGGTGCGTGTCCCACAGCATCGCCTTCTGCGCGGGATACCGCACGTCGGCGCGGCGAATGGCTCGCACGAACCGCCGATCGTCGCTCGAACCCGCCTCGAACGCCGCAGGATCGGCCAGGAATGATCGGCTCAATCGCCACGACACGTCCTCCTCCGTCTCTCGGTCCTCGCTCGCGCTCGTGGGCGACTTGGGCAGCGTCGTGTCCTTTCCAGGCGAGACCCACGTTGGGTAGTGCTCCTCCCATGGCGCCACGCTCGAGACCAACGCGGGCCAGCCCCACGAGAGCATGAACACGTCGTTCGTCCCGATGAACACGCCGCCCGGATGCCACTCGATGAACAGCACACCCTCGCCGCCCGGAAGCATCGGGTCCTCCGACGGCGCCACGAACGGGTACGTCTCATCGTTGTCACCAAGATAGCTCTCGAACGACTGCGCCACCGTGCGCGCGTTCGCCAGCGCTTGCGTCCGCCGAGCGGTCGCCCGCGCCGAGCCGAGCGCCGGCAGCACGATCGAGATCAGCAGCGCGATGATCGCGATCACGACCAGCAGCTCGATCAATGAGAATCCGCGTCTAGGTGACATCTCTTGCTCCTTCGCACACGAGCCACTTCGCTTCGGCGGCCTATCCGGCGAGCTATCCAGCGTCGCGGGTCGGGCTGCGTTCCTGGGCGTCCTCGGTCAGCAA
The DNA here is from genome assembly GCA_038534175.1 of Planctomycetota bacterium. Taxonomy (GTDB): domain Bacteria; phylum Planctomycetota; class Phycisphaerae; order Phycisphaerales; family UBA1924; genus JBCBZM01. Next base: position 1,308 of record JBCAXI010000453.1, read on the forward strand.
ACGGATGCGGAACGCCGCGGGCGTCCACGCGTTGATGGAAGGGTCGCGCACCATCATGGTCGTCAGGGTGAGGTCGGGCTCGGCCTGGCCCCGCCCAGCCATGCGCGCCGGCGTCCAGACCTCGATCACGTCGCCGCCCCGCTCGAGCAGGCCTTGCACGCGCGGGAACACCGCGCCCATCGGCAGATTGATCGCCGAGGTCACGACGGTGTTGCCGGCGTCGTCCGTCGACTGGTTGCGCATCTCCATCATCGGGATCGCGCCCGCGGGCATCTCCATCCCGCCAGGCAGATTGGGCAGCCGCGGCACGCTGCGCGGGTCGTCGCCATTCAGCCGGCGAATCTCGCTCGACGCCAGATCGATCGAAGCCCCCGCGAGCCAACGCGAGAGTTGGCTGTACATCGAGGATCCAGGCGTCGGCGGCGTCTCATCGTCCTCATCGGCCTCGGCCGACACGCCGCCCAATCGCTCGGCCACCTCGGCGAACGCGTCGGCGTCCTGCGCGATGATCGGCTGCATGAAGCGCCGGTAGCTCTCCATCGCCGACGACCAGCCCCCCTCGGGCGCCGACAGCGCGCTGTCGGACGGTCCGCGCGTCTTGAACGCGCTAAACGCCTCGGTGAACACGGCCTCGGCCTCCGCCGACGAGCCGCTCTCCACAAACTCGAACGACGAACGCTCGCGCAGCGGATCCTCGCTCACCCACGCCGCCGGCTGGCGGCCGCGTGTCACGCGTCGCTCGCCCCCACCGGCGGACGCGTTCGGATCGATGCGGGCCGTCGCGTCGCTCACGCGGGTGTCCTCGTCGCCCTCGCCCACCCCGCCCGGGCCCACCTCGAGCTCGGGCTCGTAGCTCTCGGCCGAGCGGAGCTCGCCTCGCCCGCCGAGGGTTCGGTACCCCATCCACGCGGCGGCGGCGCACGCGACGCCCGCCACCGCGACCGCGGCCAGCATTCGGTTCGACATCAGCGAGTCCTCCGGGCGCACGCCCCCGG
>JBCAXI010000454.1:0-2282 GCA_038534175.1 Planctomycetota bacterium
CCCACCTCGGCCAGCTTCTCCTTGAGCGAGCGGTGCGTCGCGACGGGATCGGGCACGGGCGCGTTGCGAAACGAGCCGGTCGTCTCGAAGTTCTGCAGGTACTGCAGCTCGCTGAACTCGGCGAACCGGGCGCCGCGAGCGGGGTACAGCACCGTCGCGTCGTACAGCGCCCAGAATCCGAACGCGACGAGCGCGATGATGATCGCGAGCGACTTGATCAGCCACGTGCGTCCGGGACGCGTCGTCTGCAACTCGACTTGCAACTCGCCGCTCTGAGTTTCCGACATCTGGCCAGTCCTCGCTTGGTACGTCGGGCGTCGCGCACCGGGGCGCCCCGCGGCCGCCCAGCCCGCTGGATCGCAGTCTAGTCGTCGCCCGCGCCGTCCACCCTGGACAGGGCACCAGACCACCACGCCGCGGCTCGACCCGACCCGTCCGGTCGGTCCATCATCGGTCCAAAGCCGCCCCGGTCGGAGCGCCGCGTGGGGATTCGCGGGTAGTCGCGGCGTCCCACCACGGCCGCGGTGAGCCACTCGGCGTGCTCGCGCCGGGCTCGAGCGCCCGCCTCCTCCATTCGCCTTCGCTGGAACCACTTCCGCCAGATCATGCCGCCTCCCACCACACGCCTCACTCCGAGCACCTCACAAGGCGATCGCGTCACCCCGCCGTCGAGCTCCCCTGCGTCCGTCCGCGCCACGTGCGAGCCCCCGCCAGCTCCAGCAACAAGGAGTGCCACTGGATGAGCGTCATCGCGATGACCCCCACCGGGTGCAGCCAGATGCCGATCGCCGGCGTGCCCAACCGTTTCGCCAGCATGGCCCGCTGGACGAGCTGCGCCAGGATCGATCCGCCCGCCAACGCGCCCAAAAGCCACGCGCTCTGCCACGCCATCGCGCCAAGCGAGACCGCGACGATCAGCCACACCGCCGCCAGCCACGGCACGATGTGCGCCACCGCATGCACGACCGTGAAGAACACCAGCAGCCCGATGCTCCCGAGCCCCTCGTACGCGTTCTTGGTGAAGCCGCGCCAGGTCTGGCCAAGCCCCTCGTACATGCGCACGCTGCACAGGTCCGTGCCATCGAACAGGTCGGTGTGGAACCCCGCCTTGCGCACCAGCCGTGGCAGCTTGACGCCCTCGTGCATCGAGTCGCGCACGGCCGAGTGCGAGCCGGCCTTCTCATACGCGTCGCGCCGCGCAAGGATGAACTGCCCGCACGCCGCGCACAAACCCGGATCGGGGCGCCGACGCATCAGCATCATCGGCAGATAGCTAAACAGCACAAAGAAGATCATCGGCACGATCAACGACTCGCTCGGCGTCTTCGTGATCTGCCGCGGGAACGTCGAGACCAGCCCCGCCTTCGACGCCTCGGCGAACGCGAGCGCACGACGCAACGCCGACGGCTCGAAGCGCACGTCCGCGTCGGTGAACAACATCCACCGCCCGCGCGCATGCCGCGACATCTGCCAGCAGGCGTGCTGCTTGCCGTTCCAGCCGTCGGGCAGCGTCTCCGTGCGCACCGCGATCACGCGATCATCGAGCTCCGACAGCGCCCTCAAAATCTGCGGCGTCTTGTCCTCCGACCCGTCGTCGTACACCAGCACCTCGAACGACTTAAAATCCTGCTTCAAGATCGAACGAACGCAGTGCTCGAGGTTCGCCTCCTCGTTCCGCGCCGGCACACACACCGAAACGAACGGCGTCTTCTCGTTGTCATCGTGCTCGCCGATCTTGGGCGCCTTGGCCAGCGGCTCCGTCGGCTGATACACCCGAAGGTTCGCCCATGTCATCACGAGCGCCAGCAGCGAGAAGAACAGCCCGGTCCCGAGCAACGCGTACCAGATGATCACGAGCCCGCTCCTCGGCGTTTGGCCTCGATCGAGCCCGAGTGACCGCGCAGTTTCATCACCGTGTCCCAGAGCGGGATGGTCTTCGCCTCGCCCTTGCCGATCACGATCTCGAACGGCTCAGGATCACGAGCCGCGACGCGCGACGCGAGCGTCGAGCGAGCCTCGTCCAACGCGCCCACGACCGCGCGCTGCCAGCTCGTCGTGCTGGGCTCAGCGCCCAACTCTTCGCTCAGTTCAGCACGCCGCGCGTGCAAGAAGATCTCGGGTTTCTGGTCGACCCAGAACGCGTACTCAACCGCCAGCGCGATCACGACGGGGTTGTCCAGGCTCGCCGCCATCGCCGCCACGCCGGGGCGGACGCGCAGCTCCGTGCGCACATCCGCGAACTCACCCTGCGGCGTGATCCACAACGCCGCGTCCGGCTCGCG
>JBCAXI010000455.1:0-2274 GCA_038534175.1 Planctomycetota bacterium
TCCCAACGAGGCCCTACACCCGCTTCACCACCACCACCGTCCGGTCATCATCCGCCGGCGCCATCCCCGTGAAAGAATCCACCGCCGCGCGCACGCGCCCGATCAGCTCGTCCGCCGAGCCGCCGCCCGCCTCCGAGACCAACGCCACCAGACGCTCCAATCCAAACAGCGTCCCGTCCGTGCCCCGCGCCTCGTGGATGCCGTCCGACGCCACCACGACCGCATCGCCCTCGTCCAGCTCGATGAACCGCCCCGCCTTCACGTCGATCTCGTCCATGATCCCGAACGGCACCGCGTCGGCGTCGAACCGCTCCACCCGCCCATCCGCCCGGCGCACCAGCACCGGTCCCTGACCCGCCGCGAAGCTCAGCACGCCACCGGCCGCGGGATCCACGAACCCAAGCCATCCCGTCACGAACCGCCCCGCCGGAAGATCGCTCAGGAGCTGCCCGTTCACCTGCTTCACCAGCGCCGGCAGATCGATCCCCGCGCGCAGACCCATGCGCACCATCGAGCGGAACGCGCTGATCGCCAGCGCCGCGCCGACGCCGTGCCCGGTCGCGTCGGCCAGCACGCACACCAGCGCGTCCGCCCGCCCGTCATCGGCGACCCCCAGCCCGCTCGCCGCGTCCGCAGTTCGGCATAGCGCGACCACGTCGTACGTGTCCCCGCCCGTCTCGTCGGCCGAGGCACTCCACGCCGACACATCGAACCCGCGCAGCGTCGGCACGCGCTCGGGCAGCGTCGACTCCTGGATCTGCCGCGCGATCTCCAGGTTGTCCTTGTACACCCTGTTCATGCGCTCGAACGAGGAGTCGTACGAGCGAATCACCCCCAACAGCCCCAGCCCGCCCAGCAGCACCACCGCGCCCGCCGCGATCGCGCCGCTCGTCACCACCACGCCCGTCAGCTCGTTGGCCCGACCGAACAGCGCGGCCTCGGGCTGGTGCACCAGCAAACGCAGATTTGTTCCCGGCACCGTGCGCGTCGCGACGTAGTGCGTGCCATCGGCCACGAAGTCGATCCGCCCGCTGATCGTGCTGTCCTGCGCCTCCGCCAGGCGCACGCCCCCGTCATCGCTTTCACCGGGCATCGCCGCCTCGAGCAGCTCACGCCCGAGATTCACATCACGCCAAGACGGATCGTCGCGGATCTCCGGATGGCAGAGAATGTGCCCGTCCTCATCCAGCAGGCACGCGAACCCGCCCCCCGGCAGATCGTTCCCCGCCGACTCGATCACACGTTGCCACTCGTCCCATGCCTCAGAGCCGAAGTCCGGTTCATCGTCATCGCCCATCGGCGGGGGAAACCGTCCCGCCAGCTCGTCCACGAACTCCGCGTTCCGATCCACGATGTAACGCTGCACCGCCTCCGTGATCCGGCCCCGCACGTGCCGAAACGCCACCGTCCATGCCACCAGCAACAGCACCAGCTGCAACGCCATCGCCACCAGCACCAGCGTCCGACGGCTCCGAATCCGCGGCAGCCCCCCCACCCCAACTCGCGACCCATCTCGCGTCCCAAAACTCAAAGGCGCACCCCGTCTCCCCCGCCACAACCCCGACCCATCCTCCCAAGAACACACCCGAGCCGCCCGTTCTTCCTCCCCCCGCCCCGTTTCGCGGCCTCCAGGCCCGCCCGACGGCTATCTTCTGCGATCGAGCACCCGCGCCGCCGACGCCCCCCACCGGGAGCCCCATGACCGACACCGCCACCCACCCACGCTCCCGCGAAGAACTCCTTGCGCTCTGGCGCGAGATCGAAGCCGATCTCCCCGTCGCCGACGCCGCGGCCACCGACGAAGCCCGCCGCGAGGCCTACGTCGCGTGGGGACAGGCCCGCGAACGCTTCATCGCCCAGCATGGCAACATCCACCCGCCGCAAGCCGACCTCGATCGCCTCGCCCAGCTCAAAAACAAGCACCGCGGCGAACGCATCTTCATCCTCGGCAACGGCCCCAGCCTCAATCGAACCCCCCTCCACCAACTCAAAGACGAGTACACCTTCGCCACCAACCGAATCCACCTCCTCTACGACCGCATCGACTGGCGACCCTCCTTCTACACCACCGTCGACTTCCGCGTCGCGCCCGACTGCCGCGACGAGATCAACGCGCTCCCCGAGCTCGCCCTCCCAGACCAAGACACCACCTACTTCTTCCCCGAACGCTTCCGCGGCCTCCTCCGCGAGGGCCCCGACGTCCATTGGTACTGGCACGGCGAGCCGCGCGAAGGCTGGCACAGCGTCGATCCGCGCGAACTCCTCATGTCCCAC
>JBCAXI010000456.1:0-2272 GCA_038534175.1 Planctomycetota bacterium
ATCCGCTCGGCGAGCAGCGCGCCTCGGTGCGGCGTGCCCAGCGTGTACAACCGCCGGATGTTCAGCCGCTTGCCCTCGTGCATCGCCGACCCGCCCTCCATAGCCAGAGCCCGACCGATCAGCCCACCCATCGAGATGCCGATGACATCGAGTTCGACCGTCGCTTCGGGATCGCCCGATGGATATCGGCGTTCGATCTTCCGGCTGGCTTGCTCCAAGATGCGGGGCATGTTGGAGCCGAACGTGTACGCGATCGTGAAGAACTCGTCTCTCGGCGCCCCGGTCATGAGCGCGAGCCGATCGGCGAGACGCGACGCCATCGAGGGCGCGGCTCGATAGCCCGACAGAATCAGCACCGGCCGTTCGAGCGCCACCGGCTCGGCCTCGCGAAGCCGCGAGATCTCCTGGCGAACGCTCTCACGCGTCACCGGAAACGCGGGGTTGTCCACCCACACGGTCGAGCATCCGAACCACGTCACACCGACCAATCCCAGCAGTGCCGATCGGGTGACCAGCCCCGCGCGGGCGATGCGGGTTCGTGCTCGTGGCGTTCTCGCGTCGGGCATGTTGGTCTCTCGCTGGATCGGCGCCATGATGCTCGTTCGAACCTCGGGACGCCCCGGAGGCTCGTGCAGCGATCGGCTCGGGCGACGGTACACCTCGCGACGCCGCCGTGTTCCGATCGGCCAACGGGAGATTCCACGCATGCTCACCTTTCCTCAGTCCGTGCGCCGTGCTGTGTGCCGTCACGCGATGGCGTGCGGCGTCCTGGCGATGCTCTCGACGTCCGCCGCCTCGGCGGGTCCCGCCGTCGAGCCGTACATCCGCGTGGTCGAGGCCCCCGGCGACGTGGTGGGGCTGGACATCGCGATCAGGACGTTCGAACGCGAGGACGCGCCGCTCGTTCGACTCGTGGGCGCCGTGCATATCGGCCAGACCGACTACTACCGCGACTTGCAGTCGTACATCGAAGCCCACGACCTCGTGCTCTACGAGGGTGTGGGCGGCGCGGGGGTGATCCGCGACCCGCTGTCCGATGAGGCCCGGGTCGACGCGACGCGCTCGCGCCTTCGTCAACTCGCCAGGGCGGCGTATGACCACGAGCGTCTCGGCTTCGAGGGGCCGCTGACCCCGGAGGCGTTGCGCCGCCAGGGCTCGCCGGCCCAGCAGTACCGAGTCGGCCGATCGTTCACCGACGCCTTCGGCCACCCCGTGGAGATGAGCGTCACCACGCGGTTCGGCGTTCTTGACCAGCAAGTCCTGCGGCGCAGCGCGACCTTCACCAGCTACGGCGCCGACGGGCGACCGGGAGGCGCCGGCTTCGACACCGACCTTGTCTTTAGCACACGCGAGCTCACCAATGACCAGATCGACCCCGACGTCGGCATCCAGCCCCGCATGGCCCGCGCGCTAGGGCTCGTGTTCCAACTCGAGCACATGGTCTTTGATCGTCCGAATTTCATCAACAGCGATATGGACGTGCCCGAGATGATGGCCGCGCTCGAAGCGCGCGGCGAGGACGCCGAGGCCGCGGGCGAGATGCTGCTCGGCGCGATGGGCGGGCAGGGCATGATGGCCGGTATCGCCGGCGCGATGCTCGGCATGATCGAGCGCAGTCCCGGAGCCGCGGTGGTCGCCCGGGCCATCATGGCCGACCTGCTCACGCAGGCTGACGAGATGATGCACTCCATGCCCGGTGGCATGGGCGAGCTCATGGACGTCATCCTCATCGAACGCAACAACGTGGTCATCGAGGATCTCAACGAGGCCATCGAGACCCAGCCTGATCTCGAGACGATCGCGATCATCTACGGCGCCGCCCACCTCGCGCCGCTGGAAGAGGTTCTCGTCGACCAATACGGCTATCGCCCGACCGGCACCGAGTGGCGACGCGCGATCACCGCCGACCCCACCGCGGCCGGGGTAGACCCCGCCTTCTTCAAGGCGACTCGAAACTTCATGCGACGATCCATCGAGATGCAGATCCGCCAGGCCGAGATGATGGGCGGGCGCGACGACGACTCGTGAGCGTCAGGCGCCCTCGATCGTCAGCGGTGTGGCGCCCAGACGCTCGGCCGCCATCTTCTCCCACCCGCTGCCGAGTTCGCCCTTGGGATCCGGCGGCACGATGTCCACCTTCTTCTCACCGAGCTTGACCTCGCCCGCGCGCACACGCGCCTCGAATTCGAGGCACGCCTCCTTGAGCCTGGACAAGATGTCCTCCTCGGGCACGTTGGCGACCTTCTCGCCCTGCACGTAGATGATGCCGCGA
>JBCAXI010000457.1:0-2259 GCA_038534175.1 Planctomycetota bacterium
AGCCCGGCTGCTCGCCCCCAGCCTCGCCCTCGCCGTCCGTTGAGGGCGTTTCGACTGGCGCGTCTTCCACGGGCTCATCATCGGAGAGCTTCAAGAACGGAATCGTGCTGTCGAAACGCCCTCAACGGACGGCGAGGGCGAGGCTGGGGGCGAGCAGCCGGGCTGAGCGCGCGTCGGTGCGACACAACCCGTCAGTCCGTCCACCGATCACTCGTGGTAGAACCGCTCGCGTTCGATCTTGCCATTGTTCCAGTGCTGCACCGTGACCTGCTCGTAGCGCACGGGCTGGTCCTCGGTGCTGATGAAGTCGAAGTCGTACTCGATAAACGCCACGCCCGAGTCCGGGCCGGTCTCCTCAACCGCGACGGCGCTCACGCTCAGCGACTTCCATTCCTTCACGCTCGCGAGAAACTGCTTCTCCCGCTCGATGTTCGCGGCCAGACCGACCGTAGGGGCGTTGGAGTTCTCTTGCATCGAGGTGTTGTCGGCGTAGAACGCCTCCATCGCCTCGAGGATCTTGCCGGTCTTCATGTGCTCGATGAGGCCGTTGACGCGTTCGATCAGGGACATGATGGATCTCCCAATGGCTGAGGGTGTGTGACGCTTGCACGCAAGCAAACCAGGTATGGCCTCCAAGTATTTGTTGCAACAAATAAAAAGTCCAGGCCGAGACCGCGAACATCGAATCGGATCCTCAGGTCTCTCTGGGAGCCGCGCCGGAGGCCCGCGCACGCTCCAGGAGCCGGCAGAGACGCCGCAGCTCGGCCACGGGCACGTCGCCGAGCTGTCGGCGGTGCAGCTCGAGCACCGGGCCGTCGAGCGTCCGGAGCCGCCGGGCGCCCACCGCGGTGACGCCCACCCGCACCACGCGCTGGTCGTCCTCGTCCAGCCATCGCTCGACCAGCCCCTTGGTCTCGAGGCGATCCACGATGCGTGTGACGTCCGGCCCGGGCGCGACGAGATCGGGCGCGATGTCGCCCATGGCTCGGCCGGCCTTGCCGCTGCCGCGGATGATTCGCAGCACGTTGTACGAGGCCTCGGTCAGGCCGTGCGCGCGAAACAAGCGCCGAAAGTCGACGCTGAGCATCGCGGCCGTCCGCAGCACGCTCAGATACGCTTCCTGCTCGACGCTCTCGAAGTCGCCGCGCTTGCCGAGTTCCTCCCGGAGTGAGCCGCCCATCGCGACAGGCTAGCGGCGATCAGTCGAACACGACCGTCTTGCGCCCCGAGACAAGCACCTTGTCCTCCAGGTGCAGCCGCACCGCCTCGGCGAGCGTCACGCGCTCCAGGTCGCGGCCCTTGCGTACGAGGTCCGACACGCTGTCCCGATGGCTCACGGGCGCGGTGCGCTGCGCGATGATCGGCCCGTCGTCGAGCTCCGCCGTCGCGTAGTGCGCGGTCGCGCCGATCAGCTTCACGCCGCGCTCGAACGCCTGGTGGTACGGCCTTGCGCCCGCGAACGCGGGCAGAAAGCTGTGGTGGATGTTGATCACCCGATCGTTCCATCGCGACACAAACTCGGCGCTGAGCACCTGCATGTACCGCGCCAGCACCACCAGCTCGATCCCCGCGTCCTCGAGCAGGCGCTGCAACTGATCCTCGTGCGCGCGCTTCGCCGCGGCGCGCTCGAGCGCCGTGTCAATCGGCGCGTGGCGGAACGTCACGCCGGCCGCCTCGGCGAGTGGCCTGCCCACCTCGTGGTTTCCCGCGACGAGCGCGACCTCGCCGTCGGCCAACTCGGCGTTCTGCCAACGCCACAGCAGATCGCTCAGGCAGTGCGTCTCCTTGCTGCACAGCACCGCCACGCGCCGCGCCGAAGAGGGCGCCCGCCAACGCAGCCGCCAGACCATCGACCGCGCCTCGGCCATCGGCGCGAACGACGCCTCGAACGACGCCCGATCGCCCGTGGGCTCGAACTCCACTCGCATGAAGAACTGACGCGTGTCGGGGTCGGTGTGCTGGTCGGCCTCGAGGATGTTGCCGCCCGCGTCGGCGACCGCCATCGCCACCGCGGCCACCACACCCCGGGCGTCCGGGCACTCGATCAGCAGGCGAGCAATATGTCTTGATGCCATCATTGAGCGAGAGAGAATTTCGATACGCGAGACTGGACTGTCATCGAAGCATCATGACTTCGAAGCGCTGTGCAAGTACAAATCCTCCATTACCCGCCTTCCGCCATCGCACGTCGAAGCGGTCGTTTTTTATGCTATGAACATGGAAAACAAAGTGATCATAATCGTTTGGCGGCTGAAGGGC
>JBCAXI010000458.1:0-2244 GCA_038534175.1 Planctomycetota bacterium
CACTCCGAGGCGCTCGGAGTGGTTGTGCATCTCCACGCCAAGCAGATCCACCGCCTCGGCCTCACGCCGCAGCGCGGTCGCCCGCGAGCCGGCGTGCTTGGCCTTCATCGCGAAGCGGTTGTAGATCGCGTCGAGCCCGGCGCGCATCTCCGGGCGCGCGCGACGGCTGCGCATCGACTGGAACAGCGCGTCGTATCGCGTGATCGCCTGGCTCATGAGTGATCCACCCCGACACGACTCACAAGACCACCTTGCCCTGCACCATCTTGTGCAGACGATCGGCCCATTGGTGCAGCAGCGGCTTGCGCGGCAGCGTGAAGCGCAGACGCACGCCCTCGCCGGGGCGGCCCAGCCACGGCAACGCGACACGCTCGCCCTCATCCGCCCCAACCCCGACCCCCTCGGCTTTGGCATCGGCATCGGTATCGGCGACGTCGTCGAAGTTCGGCTTGAGGTACATGATGAACTGGGCTTGCTTGGCCAGGCGTCCCGACTGGTCGTCGGCACGGGTCTCGATCTGCCCGCCGCCCGCGAAGCCCATGGACTCGTGCGGGAGCCGTGCCTGCCCGGCCTCGACAACGCGGACGTTGCCCCCGCGGTAGGCGACCTCGGGCTGGCTCAGCAGGCGCAGCTCAACGTCGTAGCGATCGGCGCCGATGTCGAAGTGCCAAGCGGCCTCGGTCTGGCTGAGAGCCGCGGCGATGCGCAGGTCGCTCGTGTCGACCACGCGCGTCGCTGGCTCGCCCGCACGAACGTACCGCCCCATCATCGCGTGCGGATCGGCGCCCACGACCACACCATCGTGTGGCGCCGTGATCACGAGCTCCTCCAGCTTGCCCTGGTGGTGTCGGATCTCCGCGATCAGCACCTGCAATCGTTCGCGGGCCACGGTCGCCGCGGCGGGGTTCTCGACCAGCGCTCGACGCTCGACGCTGCGCGCCTCGTTGAACTCGGCCAGCGCCGTGGCAAGCTCGGACTCGCGCTCGGGGCTCCGAGATACGACGAGCACGTCGCCCTCGCGCACGACGTCGCCAGGACGCACGCGGACGTCGGTCACGAGCCCGTCCACGCGGAAGAACACATCGGTGTCGCGCTCGCTCTGCACCACGCCCACGGCGCGGCGGTGGTCCTCGAAAGGGATTAGTCCGAGCGCGCCCACGCCCGCGATCACCATGAGGATCGTCATCGCGATCGCGCGGCTCCGATGCTCGGCGAGGCTGGCGTGGCTCGCGAGCCAGTGGATGAGCTTGCCGATTGGCAGGACGAACCACATCACGCCCGTCCACACCGCGAGCACCAGACCGATCGCGAAGAGCTTGGTCATCACGTACAGCGTGATCGAGATGAACAAGAAGACGCGGTACGCCATCGCCGCGAGCCCGTACACGAGCAGGATGATCTGCTCGGAGCGCTGGCTGGAGGGTGGGGTCTCGTTCTCCATGCCGAAGGCGTAGCGCTTGAAGAAGAACTTCTGGAGGTTCATGGAGCGCTGCATGAGGTTGGGCACCTCAAGGAAGTCGCTCAGCATGTAGTAGCCGTCGAAGCGCATGAGCGGGTTGGCGTTGAAGAGCACCGTGGAGAGCGACGCGGTGAACATCGCGTTGTAGGCGATCTGCTTGATGAGCGAGCCGTCTTGGGTGTTGAGCCAGACGATCGCCGCGATGGCGGCGATGAACAGCTCGAAGAGCATGCCGCCCGCGCCCACCGCGATGCGCTTCCACTTGTTGTCGAAGGTCCAGGCGCTCGAGGCGTCGACGAATGGCGCCGGGAACAGCACCAGCAGCATCACACCGAACTCGGGCACCTGCCCGCCAAAACGCTTGCAGATCAGCCCGTGCCCGGCCTCGTGGATCGCCTTGGTCACGATGAACACCACGATCAGCCAGGGCCAGTTCGACGGCGCGACCGTGCTGCCGAACCCCTCGGTCAGCGCGGTCCACTCCGGCAGGAGTCGCACCACCGCGAACAGCACGACCGCGATCCAGATCGCCAGCCCCCACAGGCTGAGCATCGGCTTGAAGATCGGGAGCATCCAGCTCAGAATCCCGTCGGGATTGAACAGCTTCATGCGGAAGTACATGATGCCGATCGCCTGCTGGGCGGCCTTCTTCTTGAACCGCTCGCGCCCACGGCGGAGCAGCTGGTCGGTCTCCGGCGCCGCGTCGGCGCTCAGCAGGTTCGAGTTGTAGAGCTGGCTGAGGAGCTGGATGATCTCGTTCTGCGTTGGGGCGGCGTCGCCGTGAC
>JBCAXI010000459.1:0-2235 GCA_038534175.1 Planctomycetota bacterium
CACGCGAGCCCCCGCCGACTATTCCGGCGGTGCCGCCCGGAGCCTCGAGCGGGTGCTGCTGACCGGCGCGAACGGCCTGATCGGCGGGGCGCTCCAACGGACCCTGCGTCCTCGCCTCGAGATCCGACGACTCGTGCGCTCGCAGCCCCGCCCAAACGAGCAAAGCGCGTTTTATTGGGACCCCGCGTCGGGCGTGATCGATGCTCGCGCGTTCGAGGATGTCGACGCGGTGGTGCATCTCGCGGGCGAGCCGGTGCTCGGGCGGTGGACGCGCGGCAAGCGTCGCCGGGTCCTGGAGAGCCGTGTGCTCGGGACGCGGCTCGTGATCGACGCCGCGGACCGGGCGGGGGTGCGCGTGGTGGTCAGCGCGAGCGCGGTTGGGTACTACGGCTGCGACCCGGGCGACGCCGCCGCGAATGAGCAGGCGCCATGCGGCGATGGGTTTCTCGCGCAGGTCTGTCGCGAGTGGGAGCGTGCGGCAACCGACGCCATCACGGACCACGACCGTGTGCGGCTCGTGCTCGCACGGATCGGCGTGGTGCTCTCGCCCAACGGCGGCGCGCTCGGGCTCATGCGACGGCATGCCCAACGCGCCCGGCTCGTCATGATCGCGGGCCGAGGCGACCAGCCCGTGCCCTGGATCTCTATGCCCGACACGCTGCGCGCGATCGAGCGCTGTCTGGAAGATCCGAGTCTGCGGGGCCCGATCAATCTGGTGGCGCCGAATCCGGTCACCCAACGCGAGCTCGCGAAGAGCGTGGCCACGCGATGCGGGGCGCGCACGATCCACGCACCAGCGCCCGTGCTACGGCTCATCGCGGGCGACCTGGCCCGCGAGGTGCTGCTCGGCGGGCGACGAGTCACGCCAACCTCGCTGCTGGACAACGGCTTTCGATTCCAGCACGAAACGCTTGCGTCGGCACTCGATGAGGCAGTCGCCGAGACGCCAGACACCGAACTGGACACCGAACTGGACACCGGGCCGTGATCGCGGCACGCGATATCGCGTCGCTCCTCAAGAGCTTCCCGCCGCCGACCAGCATTGAGGGATGGCAGGCGCACGCCGCGACGCTGCTGTCGGACCTGCCCTGCGTGTTCCATCGCAACCACGAGATCTCGGCGGCCTACGGGGGCGCGTACCTGCGTCATCCTAATCTGTTCAAGTGGGCGGGGATGGCGGCGTTCGCCTCGCACCACGCGCGCCTGCTGCTGCTCCCATTCAAGCTCGATCAGCTCCAGAACGGCGAGGTGGATCTCGAACGCTTCGGCGATTCGCGTCACGGCGTCGCGCTCGCCGACATCGACACCATCCGCCAGATCAACAACGCGATTTTCGATGACATCTATTGGGCGCACCTCGCCTACGACGCCGAGCCGGCGGGCCTCGCACGGCTCGAGTCGCTGCTCGACGCCCCAGAGTGGGCACCCATGCTCGATGGCTTTCGGCTTATCGAGCGCGGGCGCCAGTTGCTCGAGGCCGCGCCGGATGAGGCCGAACGGCTCATCTGGCGGGGCAACGTCCAGCTGCTATACCACGAGCAGACCGCGATCGTGCAGCCCAAGTTTGACCGGCTCGGCAGCGGGTTCGCGCGGCTCTTCTCGTTGGGCTCATCGCTCAGCTTCGAGGCCGCGACGCTCCGCGAGCGCACGTCGTACTTCGCAAATTTCTACACCCACATGCTGCTGCGGCGTCCGGGGTTGCTGCTCAAGACCCGCTCGCTGCCCCGGGTCAACCGGCTGGACCACCGCTGGCCATGGATCGAGACGCGCCTGGTGCCCAACTTTCGCCGGCTGGAACGCGACCGTGCTCGCGTGCGAGCCAAGCTCGAGCGCATTGTGGCGGTGGCGACGATGACGCCTCCGCAGTCGCTCGAATCGATACCTTGATTGGGCATACGCCGGCCCATGCGAACACATGGGCCGCTCGTCACCTGTCTGGTCCCCTGACTCGTCTCTAGAAAGGAAAAGCCATGTCCGTTGCCAAGGTCATCGAGATCAACGCCTCGTCTCCCAAGAGCTTCGACCACGCGATCGAGGAGGGCATCGAGAAGGCCTCGAAGACGATCAGCCACATCAAGGGCGCGTGGGTCAACGAGCAGAAAGTCGTGGTGAACGACGGGAAGATCACCGAGTACCGCGTGAACATGAAGGTCTCGTTCCTGCTCAAGGACTGACACGCTCCCGGTTGCAGCCACTGATTGCGGCGGGCATTGGCTGCCGAGCGGTCTCTTCGAT
>JBCAXI010000460.1:0-2228 GCA_038534175.1 Planctomycetota bacterium
GCGGACGACTACATCGTCAAGCCGTTCAGCGCGTCGGAGCTGCTCGCCCGGATCGAGGCGGTGCTGCGTCGATCGGCCGAGCGGCCGAAGACGGTGCGTCGCCTGGACCTCAACGGACGCGTGGTGGACTTCGATCGACGCGAGCTGACGCTCGAGTCGGGGGCGAAGACCACGCTGCCGCAACTGGAGGCCGACCTGCTGGCCTACCTGGCGGCGAACCCCGGTCGCGCGGTGTCGCGCGACGAATTGTTGCAACGCGTGTGGGGGGTGGACCCCCGCGGCATGCAGACGCGCACCGTGGACATGGCGGTCGCCCGCCTGCGGGACGCGCTCAACGATGACGCCTCGGACCCCGAGGTCATCTGCACGGTGCGGGCGAAGGGGTACATGCTGGCCGAGCAGCGGCAGGGCGCGACCAACGGGGTCGCGAACGGATCCGCGAACGGCTCGGAGCGCCCCGAGGGCGCGGCCAGCGAGATCTGACACCACCGACGGAGGTCCTTGCGGGTGCGGCCGGCGTGGAGATTGTGGCTGATTGTGTACATCGGCTGCGGTCTGGTGCTGCTGGCCGGGCTCGCGGTGGGCGCGTACGCGATGCTGGGCCTGGAGCGCGAGCAGGTGCGTATCCAGGCGCAGTCGTCGAGGCGCGTCGCGATGGACCGGATCGCGCGAGAGCTCGATCTGGTCATTCTGGGTCGGTTTCTGTTGCCCGAGTCGGCGCGCGACCCGCGTGAGTATCAGCCGTTCTATCCGCAGCCGGCGCTGATCAATCTGGATCGGTTCGTGCCGGTGGATGAGGCCGAGGACGTCGCGCCCTGGGTTGCGTCGCCGCTGCTCCGCGCCGCGCTCGGCGAGCCCTCGGCGCCGCACGACGCGGACCCGGCGGTGCTGCTGCACTTCGAGGTGCTCGACGGTCCGAGGGCGGACGTGGTCTCGCCGACGGCGTGGCCCGAGTGGAGCCGCGACAACGACCGGCTCTTGACCGAGCTGCTGCGCAATATCGAGCTGGCCACCGGGCGATTGCCCAGCCGCGTGCGCGAGCGGCTCGAGCCGCACCGATCGCGGCGCGAGCGGCTGTTTGAGATCATCGGCGGTCGCGGCGTTGCGTTCGCCGACGACGAGCTCGAGCTCGAGATGCCCGACGCGGGCCACGACGCGCCGCCGCGGGGCGAGCCCGGGACGGTGTGGAGTGAGGCCTTCGCCGAGTTGCGTCGAGCGCTGCGCGATGATCCGCTGTACGCCGACGTGCTGCGCGACTGGCCGCTGCTGGAGCGCGAGCTGTCGGCGTTGGCGTCGGAGCGACCGGAGACGCGCATCGCGTTGGATCGACTGTTGACGGCGCTGGCGGATCCGGAGCAGCGAGCGGCGGCCGCGCCGGGCTTCCGGGCGTACCTGCGCCAAGCCCGCGACCGCGCACAGCGCGAGCGGGCGACGCAGGCCGCGATGGGGCTCTCGCGCGACCGGGATCGTCTGCTCGTGGAGGGCGCCGAGGTGGGCGAGTCCCGCTTCGTGTGGCGCCGAGACCTGGACGGCGAGGCGCAGCTGTTTCTGATGCGCGAGCTGTCGCTCCGGGAGGCGCGCAAGCTGCAGGGCGTGTGGATCGACTGGGCGTCGCTGCGTGGAGAGCTGGCGACGATCGCGAGCGACCTGGCGCCGGGCGCGTCGATCGAGCCTGTGCTGGACGCGTCGGGCCTCGTGCCGGGCGTGCGTCTGGCGCAGGCGCCGATGCACGTTCGACTGGCGCCGGCGCAAGAAGTGAACATCGAAGGGATGACGCCGACGCGTTGGGCGATCGTGACGATGTGCGCGACGGTCATCGGCGCGTATCTCGCGGTGGGCCTGGCGTTGCAAGGCTCGGCGGCGTTGGCGGCGCGTCGCGGTCGATTCGTGAGCGCGGTGACGCACGAGCTGCGCACGCCGCTGACCACGTTCCGGCTGTACACGGAGATGCTCGCCGACGGCCTGATCCGCGACGAAACGAAGAAGGCCGAGTACCTGAGCACGCTGAAGACCGAGTCCGAGCGGCTGAGCTCGATCGTGGAGAACGTGCTGACGTACGCGAAGCTGCGCCCGGGCCGTCGCCTCGGCGAGGGCGCCGAGACGCTGTCGGCGTTCGTCGAGCGCGTGGAGGGCCCGCTCCAACGCCGGGCCGAGCAGGAGGCGATGACGCTCGAGCTGGACGCGCCGGACCTCGAAGGCGTTCGGATGCTGGCGCGCGGCGCGACCGT
>JBCAXI010000461.1:0-2227 GCA_038534175.1 Planctomycetota bacterium
ATGTCGGGGCCGACCAGGTCGCGGACGGCACCGAACAGCTCCGGGATGAAGTTCATGTACTTGCGAGTGTTCCAGACATGCTCGGGCGGGAGCTCACGGTCGGCGGGCTCGTAGAAGAACTTGCCGCGGCCGACGCCGTAGATGCTCGGGATGCCCGGCACACCGCTCTGTGCCCGAATGGCGCGATAGCCCTTCTCTTTGTACTGGGCGACCATGTCCTTGGTCTGCTCGATGTCCTCGCCCGCGGCGTGGCCGTAGACCATCACGCCCTTGCGGCTCTTGCCGCCGAGCAGGTCATACACCGGCACGCCAAGGGCCTTGCCCTTGATGTCCCACAACGCACAATCAATGGCGCCCAGCGCCGCCATGCCGATCGGGCCGCGACGCCAGTACGCGCCGCGGTAGCAGTACTGCCAGATGTCCTCGATCGCCGAGGCGTCGCGACCGATGAGGCATGGGATGAGATGGTCCTCGAGATAGCTCTTGACGGACAGCTCGCGCCCGTTGACCGTGCAATCGCCGATGCCCGTCACACCCTCATCGGTGTAGATCTTGAGGGTGACGAAGTTGCGCCCCGGGCTGGTGACAAAGACTTTGGCGTCCTGGATCTTCAAGCGGTGCTCCCCGCGGCATCGGACCGCGGCTGGTGGGTTGGTTCGGCGCCGCCTATGCCCGCCCTCGCGAGGCAGGCGACGATGGCGTTGCAAGTCTGGGCGGCGGCTGGCTCGTCCTCGACAGATTTCCACCGGGCGTGCGTTGGCTCCGACGTGATCGGGCCCTCGTAGCCGATCCCGTCGAGCGTGCGGAGAAAGGTCGCGATGTCGATGATGCCGGTCTGGCCCGGCAGCTCTCGCTCGGTGACCGCCTGCTCGTCCACGGGAACGCCGGCGATCAGATCGTTGACATGCACGGCGATGATCTGCTCGGGACGCAGACGCCGAAGGTCGTCGGCCGACTCGCCCGCGCAGTGCCAGTGGAAGCAATCGAGCATGACGCCGGTGTTGTCCGCGTTGATGCCATCGAGCAACTCGAGCAGGCCGTTGAGGTCGTGCACGAACCCGTTGGGTTGCCCCCGCCGGCGCGAGAGCGGAGAAACATACTCGAGCCCGAACGAGATGCCGTGGTCGCTCAAGATCTCGGCCGCAGCGTTCACACGGCTTCGATGCATCGCCATGTTGTCATCAAACGCCATCTCGTCGTGGAATGGCAGGACCACGGAGGTCGCGCGGGCGAAGCCCAGCTCGGCGGCGATGCGAGCCCGCCGCGGAAGATCGAGCAGTTCCTCGTTCCAGACGCTCGGGCGGACGTTGATTTTTTGCGGCGTGAGCGAGCAGTAGCCGGGGCGGAGTCCGGCGGCAGCGATCGCCTCGGCGAGCGACTCGACGCCGACGCGCTCGATCTCATCGGCGAACCGATTGATACGGAGATCAAGGCCCGTGAACCCGGCGCGCGACGCGATCTTGACCGACGCGGCGGGGCCGGCGTCGATCGCGATGAGGTCGGGCATGAGACTCGGATACATCGGCACGCGCAGAACCTCTCAGGGCAGGAGGGACGAGGCGAGCTGCGCTCGGCAGCGATCGAGTATCTCGACGTACCGCAGCGCGCTCGCGGGCGTGACGAGCATGGGACGCCCACGCCGGATCGCGTCGTGCAGATCGAGATAGAACAGCGTGTACGGATGGGTCGAGGTCGAGTCAGCCTCCCAGGCGTGCTCGGCCCAGTTGATCTCTTCTTCGGGATACCGGCGCCCGGCCGCCGGACCGAGGTCGACCTCACGAGCGGGCATGCTCGACCAGTCGATGGTGCGCCACTCGAGGCGTTCGGTGGTGCCCCGCAGGCCGCCAGCGGTGCCGAGAATGTGCCAACGATCCACGTCGTACGCCCCCGCGTTGGTGAGCTCGATGTCGATCGTGGGCGCCCCCGGCGCTCGGAGCATGAGCTTCATGTGCTCGTCGGCGTCACCCAGCGAGAGCCCGCGACGGAGGTCGAGGAAGATCTCCGGATCGGCCTCGCCGAGCATGGGCAGCGCGACGTCGAGCAGGTGGGTCCCGTTGTTGAACAGAGCGCCGCCGCCGAACTCGCTCATTGCCTGCCAATCCCATCGGCGGGTGAATCGATGCCATGAGATGCGGACCTGCAGAACCTCGCCGAGGGCGCCGCTATCGATGATCTCGCGGACCTTGCGGTAGTGCGCCTCGTATCGCCGGTTCTGGAACGGGGCGAT
>JBCAXI010000462.1:0-2215 GCA_038534175.1 Planctomycetota bacterium
GCCCATGTGGGTGAAGCCGACGCGTCGGGCCTTGAGGGCGCCGGGGGCGTCGGGCTCGACAAGCCGCACCGCCTCGGGGCGGATGGAGACCACAACATCGTCGTTGCTGGTCAGCGCGTAGCCCTCGTCCTCACGCTTGGGAATGCGGGCCTTGATGGGCCCGGCCTCGGTGAGCGCGGTCGCCTCGCCCTTGCGCGGCTCGTTGATCGAGGCGCTCAGGAAGTTGGTCTCCCCGAGGAACGAGGCGACAAACATGTCGGCGGGGTTGCGGTAGCAATCGGCGGGCGGGCCGACCTGGGCGACCTGTCCATCGCGCATGATCGCGACGCGATCGGCCATGGAGAGGGCTTCTTTCTGGTCGTGCGTGACGTAGATGGTGGTGAGGCCCGAGCTCTTGCAGATGTTGCGGATCTCCTCGCGGAGCTGCAGGCGGAGCTTGGCGTCGAGGTTGCTCAGGGGCTCGTCGAGCAGGAGAACGGAGGGACGGACGACGAGCGCGCGGGCCAGGGCGACACGCTGCTGCTGGCCACCCGAGAGCTGGGCGGGCTTGCGTTTGGCGTACTGGGCCATCTGGACCGCGTTGAGGGCGTCGAGGACGCGCTCGGCGCGCTCGGCGGCGGAGACCTTGCGCATCTTGAGCCCGTAGGCGACGTTCTGCTCGACGCTCATGTGCGGCCAGAGCGCGTAGCTCTGGAAGACCATGCCGGTGTTGCGCTTGTTGGGCGGAAAGGGGGCCACGTCGCGGCCGTCGAAGAGGATCGCGCCCTGCGTGGGCTCGATGAAGCCGGCGATCATGCGGAGGAGGGTGGTCTTGCCGCAGCCGGAGGGCCCGAGCAGGAAGAAAAGCTCCCCGGGCTCGATGTCGATGGAGACGTCGTCGACGGCCTTGGCGACGCGCTCGCCGCTGCCCTTGCGAGCCTGGAAGTACTTGAAGATGTGGTTGATCTGAACGCGTGTGGCCATGGGGGCACCAGTCTAGCGAACGGGGCATGCACGCCGCGTAGTCTGGAGGCATGGCCGACCCCAACGAACGCGCGCCGACGGACGAACGCGACGGGCCGGGCGACGACGCGATGCGCCTGATCGAGCGGCTGCGGGGGCTCCGTGCAACGCGGGAGCGGGCCCGCCCGATCGGTCTCGAGGCCGAGGCGATGCGGGTGGCGCTGGAGCAGGATCGTCGTCGGCTGGGCGCGGCGGCGAGCGCGTGGGCCGAGGCCGCGGGAGCCGCCCTGGGAGACCTGGCCCACCAGACACGCCCGATCCGTGTGTCCCGAGGCGTGCTATGGGTGGAGGCGGCGAACGCGTCGGTGCGGTACCGGGTCTCGGCGTGGCTCCGCGGCGGGGGAGCGACGGAGGTCGTGCGTCGATCCGGGGCGGGTCGCCTGACCGATGTCCGCGTGATGCTGGCCAAGGGAGCCGACCGCGGCGCCAACCCCCATTAAAGGCGGCTTGGGCATGGGGTGGGGCATGGGGTGGGGCGAGGTGTGGGGCGAGGTGTGGGGCGTGGAGTTGGGCGCCGGGGCAGGTCATCAGAACGTGCGTGGTGGAATCCTTTAGGGAGGCGGCGGTGGCCTTGGGTGGTCATCACGCGTGCCGGGCCAGCCGCATTGCGTGGGTTGGGCGGGGGGTCCGAGAAGCCCGTTGAACAGTTGAAAGTGGGGAGGGCTCAAGGGTCCGAACGCCGCGTAGGGCGTGATCTCCCGGCATCGGGGTGGGCACGGGCGTGATTTTTCTGACGCGGGTGGCGGCCGCTCGAATCTGGCGCATGTTGTAGTTGAGCCCGGTAGATCGCGAGCGGACGACGAGTCCAACGCCCGCGTTCGACAATCCGAGCTGCACAAGTGAGCACGACAGATGTGTGCGAATGCACCGCCCGGGGGCGGCCGCTGTTCGTGTGCGCATTGCCGGCGTGGGTTGATTTGAAGGAATGGGGAGAAACGAAATGATGCAACAGAACAAGCGACTTTGGGTGGGTCTTGTGGCGCTGGGCGTTGCATCGGCCAGTGGTTTGGCTCAGACGGTGACCGGGTCGCTGGTGACCCTGTATGCCGAGGTCCCGGCGCCGCAACGCATGACCTTCGATCCCATGACCGGCGACCTGTATGTCGGGCAGGGCTTTGCCGAGACGCTCGCGTCTCCGATCCGCCGCGTCAGCGGCGCGGACCAGACGGTCTCCGACTTCGGCCCGGGCATCCGTGACGCCGACGCGGTGCTG